>JAYTWP010000420.1:0-15789 GCA_043743395.1 Actinomycetota bacterium
GTCGTTCTTGCTGCGCGTGACACGGCCAAGCTCGAGGTCGCCCTCGAATTCATTCGCGGCTCGCACCGCGGTGCCCGGGTTGAAGCAATGAAACTCGACCTCGCCTCGCTCGCAAGCGTGCGCTCGTTCGCCGCCGACTTCTTGTCGGGCCGCTCTCGTCTCGATCTCCTTATCAACAATGCGGGTGTCATGTGCACACCGTTCGGTCGCACTGCCGATGGCTTCGAAACGCAGTTCGGTACCAACCATCTCGGCCACTTCCTGTTGGCCAACCTGCTCCAGCCGGCACTTGTGGCCACTGAGTCAGCACGCATCATCAACCTGACCTCGGCCGGGCATCGTTTCAGCGACGTCGATTTCGACGATCCCAACTTCGAACAACGGCCATACGACCCGTGGATCGCATACGGCCAATCGAAGACGGCGAACATGCTGTGCGCGCTGTCGCTCGACACTCGGCTCAGCGATCACGGGGTGAACGCGTTCTCGGTTCACCCCGGCGGCATCCGCACTGATCTCGGTCGCTATATGACGAGCGATGACATCGCAGTGATGATGGCCCGAATGAAAGAGTCTGGGGAGGGCTCAGGTCGTGCACCATTCCAGTGGAAGACCATTCCTCAAGGCGCGGCGACATCGGTGTGGGCGGCGACGGCACCGTCACTGATCGGCCGCGGCGGCAGCTATTGCGAGGATTGCGCGGTCGGCCTGCCCGCACCAGCCGATGGTGGCGGGTCGGGCTACCAGCCCTACGCGCTCGATCCCGCGTCGGCCGAGCGGCTGTGGGTCCTCTCCGAACATCTCGTCGGTCATCACGGTCCCTGAGTACGGTTGCCGGGTCAGCCAAGCGGGAGGTAGCAGTGAACAGGTTTGTAGATCGACGGATCATCGTCACCGGCGGGGGTTCGGGGATTGGCCAAGGCACGGTGCTGCGCCTGCTCGCCGAAGGTGGTCAGGTGCATGCCATCGATGTCAGTGCCGAGGGCCTGGAGACCACCTGCAACATGGCCAACGCCGATGGTTTGGGCGCTCGGCTCAGCGTGGCGACACTCGACATTTCCAACGAAGCTGCAGTGAACGCAGACGTCGTCACTGCGGTGGCAGACCTCGGTGGCCTCGACGTGCTCGTGAATGCGGCTGGCATCATGCGCGCTGCGCACACTCACGAGTGCACGCTCGACATGTGGAACCTCGTCATCAACATCAACCTCACCGGAACATTTCTGATGACCCGCGCTGCGCTGCCCGCGCTGCTCGCATCGGGTCGCGGTGTGATTGTCAACTTCAGTTCCACCTCAGCCACGTTTGCCCATCCCTACATGGCGGCGTATGCGGCGAGCAAAGGTGGGGTGGACGCACTCACGCACACGCTCGCGGTCGAGTACAGCAAGCAGGGTTTGCGCGCAGTGGCGGTGGCGCCCGGCGGAATCACAAGTGGAATTACCAACACCACCGCGGGCATGTTGCCAAAGAATGCCGACTGGTCGCTGTTCAACAAGATGTCACCGATCATCGGTTCTGGCATGGGAACACCCGCCGATGTGGCCGGCGTGATCGCGATGCTGGCCAGTGATGACGGCCGCTACATCACCGCGACGTCAGTGCGCATCGATGGCGGCGCACACGGGTGACTCAGGATCACGGCTGGAACGGCTTCTTGGCAAGCATGACATCGGCGCCGAGAAAGGGTTCGAGGAATGGCCCGTAGTCCGGGCCTCGACGCAAGCCGAGTCCACCGTCGACCGCGATCGAGACCCCGGTGATCCAACGCGCTTCTGGGCCGACCAAGAAGCGCGCCAGCGATGCAACGTCTTCGGGTTGGCCGACATCACCCATCGGCGTGTTGTCCGTATAGCTCCGATACACCGCGCTGTCACGAGGGATCGCCTCCATCAGCTCGGTTGCGATGAAGCCTGGCCGGATGGAGTTGCAGCGCACGTTGACGGCGCCGTATTCGTCGGCGGCGTTGCGCATCATCTGCTCGATAGCTGCCTTCGATACCGTGTAGGCGCCGAAGTATGGGTGCGTGACGTAGCCGGCGATCGACGACATCCCGATGAACGAGCCGCCACCGGCAGCCACCATGTGAGGCACGGTGTGCTTCAGGCAGAGCATGGTACCGAGCACGTTGAGGTGCAAGGTGCTCACGAACTGGGCAGTGTCCTGCAGGTGGTACGGCCCGAGTCCGTTCGCGCCGCCGGCATTGGCGATGCACCCGTTGAGCGCGCCTGTTGGCTGCGTTGCGGCAGCAACGATGCGCTGCACGTCGTCCTCGTTGGTCACGTCGCCGATCACGAACTGTGCGTTACCACCACACCCGCTGGCCGTGGCCGCAGCGGCAATGACGGCCTGCGCCGATGAGAGAGTTGCTTCGGTACGCCCGCAGATCGTGACCGCCGCGCCGTCGGCAGCGAGTCGTTCGGCGCACGCGCGCCCGATGCCCGTGCCTCCACCAGTGATGAGGACTGCGTACCCTTGTAGGCCACCGCTCGGTGTTGACTGCTTGTTCATGATCATCGACGGTAGCTTGCGCTCTCGCTACGACGTGATACGAAACAGTAAGCGCGACTCATCGACACGAAGATCCGGACAAGGAGAATGACGTGAGCAACAACTGGGGACGATGGGGCGATGACGACCAACGCGGTGCGCTGAACCTCATCACCGCCGACGCGGTGAAGGCTGCGGCTCAGCGCCGCGTCACGGGCAAGGTGTACTCGCTCGCGATTCAGCTCAGCCAAGCGAGCGTGCCCGCCGTACATGATCGCCCGGCGCCCGAGCGGTACACGCTCACCACAATGGCCGACATCGGACGCATCCCACCGTTCTTCGAGATCGGTGAAGGCGTCGGCGCCAACGAAGACGTCTTGATGATGCCGAGTCACATCGGCACGCACATGGACGCGCTCTCGCATGTCACCTCGCAAGCAAAGCTCTACAACGGATTCCCAGCGGAGTCGTTCACACCGCGCGGCGGTGCTGCCAAGTGCGGTATCGAGCACACAGGCAGCTTCGCTGGCCCGGCCAAGCTGCTCGATGTCGCCGGCTACGTCGTCAACCACGTCAGCCCGGAGGGCTTGGTGCCCGGCCAGATCATCGACGCCGCGTTGCTCGAGGCGTGCCGCGTCGCACAGGGCACGGCGATCGAACAAGGCGACATCCTGCTGGTGCGCACGGGTTGGATCGAGCATCGCAATCAGCACCTGCCACCTGCGCAGGCGTGGCTGCAGCCCGGACTCGGGCTCGACGCAGTCACCTTTATTCGTGACCACGGCATCAGCGCGGTTGGCACCGACAACTCGGCGGTCGAATCGATCCCGTTCGATCAGAACAAGTTTCTGTGCGTGCACATCGAGCTCCTGCAGCAGCTCGGCGTGACGATGATCGAGCACCTCTGGCTCGCCGATCTCGCCCAAGACGCGTGCTACGACGTGTTGCTCGCCGTCGGTGGACTCCTCGTCACGGGTGCCTCGGGCAGTCCGGTGAACCCAATCGCGATTGGCTGAGCTGTCAGCAAGGTCACGAGATATTCCGGTGCGAGTGCTACGGTGCCGCTCACACACTGAGTCTCGGGGGGGATTGAGATGCGTCGTCCGTTTTATCGTTTAGTGGCACTTCCACTGGTTCTGACATTGCTTGCTGCTGCATGCGGGAAGAATCGCGATGCAACCGCGCCCACGTCACCGTCGCCGACGGCTGCGACGACGTCGTCAGCCGCGACTGGGGAATCGTCGCCAGCGACGTCGGCGGCACCGGCACTTCCGGCGTTCGGTGATGCGCCGTGGCCCTGTGCCAAGGGCGATGGTGCCAACACGGATTCGGGGAACGAACCAGGCGTCACGAAGGATGCAATCAGCGTTGCGGGTGGCGACGACGCGGGTTTCGTTGGGGCGCCGGGCCTGAATCATGAGATCACGGACGCGATGAAGGCGATGGTCGCGAAGTGCAACGAGCTCGGTGGCATCAACGGTCGAAAGATCACTTTCAACTATTTCGATGCCAAGATCTTCGAGGTCGCCACTGCTGTGCAAGCAGCGTGTGATGGCAAGAACTTCTTCCTCGTCGGCGAGGGTTGGGCCTTCGATGGCTCACAGGAAGAAACTCGTGTCAAGTGCGGCATGCCTGCCGTCCCCACCTATGCCACGAGCGCAGCGTTCGCCCACGGCAAGGACGTCTTCATGGCCGTCCCCAACCCTGCAGACGAGATGGCCGCGGGTTCCTATGAACAGCTCGCAAAGCTTTTTCCCGAGGCGGTGAAGCACGTTGTCACCCTCGTGGCGGCGTTCACCACGACGCAGGAAGTACGTGACAAGGCCATGGTGGTCGCGCCCCAATACGGATGGAGCTTCGTCGGCGCCAAGCTCGAGTACAGCGCTGCGGGCGAGGCCGATTGGACGCCGTTCGTGAAGCAGATCAAGGACTCCGGCGCAACCATGATTCTGTGGTCGGGCACATGTCTTCCGCACCTACAACTGTTTGCGAAGACGGCGAAGGCAAATGGGCTCGACCTGCCGATCGTGACGGACGCGAATCACTACGCACGTGACTGCTCGTCGGCCAATACTGGTGGTGAACTGAACAACATGTACGTCCGCCTGAGTTCGGTCCCGCTCGAAGAAGCCGACACGAACAAGGCCACACAGGACTACCTCAATCTCCTCAAGGCCAGCGGCGGCGATGCGTCACTACTCGGTACACAGGCCGTGTCGTCATTCCTGTTGTGGGCGACCGCATCACAACAATGTGGTGCTGAACTGACCCGAGCGTGCGTGCTCGCCAACCTCGCCAAGGTCACGACTTGGACCGGGCACGGTCTGCACGCCGTGGACAATCCTGGGCAGAACCATCCGTCTGCGTGCAGCATCGTGTTGAAACTTGAGGGCACGACCTACAAGCGTGTTGCGCCCGCCGAACGCGGCACTTTCGAGTGCAAGGACTCGTGGATTGCAAAGGTCGTCGGTACGGCGGCGCTCGCTGCAGGCCGCCTCGACGCCAACCGCATTTCACATCAATTCGGTTCGAACTAGGGCGCTTGTCACCACTGTGGATCTGAGCTGCCGCGGCCAGTTTCCAACTTCTGACGCGGCGTCAGATTCATGTTATGGTGACCCGTCTCGGTCATATTTTGGGGGTAGAAGTTGATGCGACATTCATCTGTTCGGTTCGTTTCGGCGTTCGTGGCGCTTGCGCTCGTGGCCACTGCGTGCGGCAAGGACCGCGCTGCCACACCGGCATCGTCGGCGGTCAGTACGACTGCCGCCCCAACGCCGGCAACGGGTGGCGGCGCAAGCACGCCCGTCACCGACACAGTTCCGGCCGGGCCGACATTCGGTGATGCGCCTTGGCCTTGCGGCAAGGGCCACGGCGCCAACACAGACACAGGCACTGAGGTCGGAGTCACCAAGGACTCGATCAATATCGCCGGCGGCGACGACGCTGGGTTCGCCGGTTCGCCGGGCCTGTCGCACGAACTCACTCAGGCGATGAGGGCCATGGTCGGCAAGTGCAACGAACTCGGTGGTATCAACGGCCGCCAAATCACCTTCAACTACTTCGACGCGAAGATCTTCGATGTCGCGACGGCCATGCAGGCAGCGTGCGACGGCAAGAACTTCTTCCTCGTCGGCGAGGGTTGGGCCTTCGACGGTAACCAGGAAGAGATTCGCATCAAGTGTGGTCTCCCGGCCGTGCCGGCCTACACCGTGAGCGCGGCGTTCGCCCATGCGGGCGACGTGTTCCAGGGTGTGCCGAACCCCTCTGACGAAACGCCAGCCGGTGTGTTCGAGCAGATCGCAACGCTGTTCCCCAACGAGGTCAAGCACGTTGCCACCCTCACGGGTAATTTCGGGGCCACGATCGAGACGCGTGACAAGCTCATCAAGGTGGCGCCAGCGTATGGCTGGGGCTTTGCCGAGACCACGCTCGAGTCGAATGCGGCTGGTGAAGCGGATTGGACCCCATTCGTCAAGCAGATCAAGGCTGCTGGCGGCACGATGGTGTCGTGGCAGGGCACATGTCTTCCCGGTCTGCAGTTGTTTGCTCAGACCGCCAAGGCCAATGGACTCGACGTGCCGATCATTACTGATGCCAACCACTACACCGCTCAGTGCGCAGCGGCCAACACCGATGGCGCCCTCGACAAGCTGTACACCCGGATGGGTTTCATTCCGTTTGAAGAAGCGGACACGAACAAGGCAACGCAGGATTACGTCGACTTGATGAAGGCCACCAACAGTGATGTCGCGTTGCTCGGCATGCAGACCACGTCGTCGTTCTTGCTTTGGGCGACCGCCGCCGAGAAGTGTGGTGCAGAGCTGACCCGCAAGTGCGTGCTCGACAACATGAAGGCAACGCACGCGTGGACCGGTCACGGCCTGCATGCCGAGACTGACCCAGGCGGTAATCACCCACCCAAGTGCAACATTGTGTTGCACCTCGAAGGTACCGAGTGGAAGCGTGTGACGCCCACCAAGCGCGGCACGTTCGAGTGTAAGGACACCTGGATCGCCAAGATCGACTCGACGCCCGCGTTGATCGCCGCGAAGCTTGATGCGAATCGCATCTCACAGCAGTTCACCGGAAAATAGGATTCAACGTTGCTGACGCTCAATGGGATCGGTCGCATCGGCGGCCGATCCCGCTGACGACACGGTCTCATCATGCAGGACTTTCTCGCTTACACCGTCTTGGGCCTCTGTCTTGGCTCTGTGTACGCGATTGCTGCAACGGGCCTGGTTGTCACCTACTCCACGTCTGGAGTGTTCAATATCGCGCACGGCGGCGTCGCCACGATGAGCGCTCTCGTCTACTGGCAGCTGCGGTTCGGTTGGGGCGTGCCGACTCCGCTCGCGATCATCTTCACGGTCTGTCTTTTCGCGCCGCTCCTCGGACTGCTTCTCGAAGTTGTGGTCATGCGCGGATTGCGGGGCACGAGTGAGGTCACGCGCCTTGTCACACCTGTCGCGGTGTTGCTCGGCATCAACGGTGCGGCCACCTGGATCTGGTTCCGTAATAGCAACCGTGCGCTCGTGCCCAAGAAGTTCTTCGGGGAACGCCACCTCTCAGTCCTCGGCCAAGCGGTGTACTACCACCAGCTCATCGGTGTGCTTCTGGCCATCGTCATCGCAATGGCGCTGTATGTGCTGTTGTACCGCACGCGACTGGGCGTCACCATGCGTGCGACGGTTGACGACCGGTCGCTGCTCATGCTCAATGGCGGTCGCCCCGACCGGGTGAGCATGGCGAGTTGGGCCATTGGTGCCTCTCTTGCGGGTCTTGCCGGTGTGCTGCTGTCGCCACAACTCGGAGCACTCCAGGTGTTCGCACTCACATTGCTGGTCATCGACGCCTATCCGGCTGCCGTTTCGGGCCGGCTGCGCAGCCTTCCGCTCACGTATGTGGGGGCGATGGTGCTCGGCCTCTCGAAGCTGTACTTCGACTGGATCTCCGACGCCGGTCAACGCTGGCTGGTGCTTCGCAACCTGCGTAACGCGATCCCCGCAGTGCTGCTGTTCGTGGCCCTGTTGCTGTTGCCCCAAGATCGTCTACGCGGCGCCATCGTCGCCCGTACACGCGAGCGATTCCGTGTACCCACGATGCGCGAGGCCATCTTGTGGGGTGGCATCCTGATCGCCAGCATCGCGATGCTTCAATCGCTGATGTCGAGCTCGTCGGTCATCAGCCTGGCCAACGGTATTGCGTTGTCCCTCATGGCTCTTTCGTTGGTGCTGCTCACCGGTTATGCGGGCGAGATCAACCTTGCGGTGTTCACCTTTGCTGGCGTCGCAGTGATCGCCGCGTGGCAGTTCGATGTCGGACCAAGTGGACTCGCCACGAAGCAGTCGATGTCGGTTGCCGCGATCCTGCTCGCGATGTGCGTCTGTGCGCTCGTCGGTGGGCTCATTGCGCTCCCGGCGCTCAGACTCCGTGGGCTGTATCTCGGTCTGGCCACGTTTGCGTTCGGCATCATCGTGTATCAATTGGTGATCCTGCAGACTCAACCGCTGAACTTCAACCTGTTCGGCGGAAAGTTCACGGTCAACCTGTTCACCACGGGCTCACTCACCGTGCCGCGCCCACACTGGTTCGGCATCAGCTTCGCCGGCCAACGTGCCTTCCTCATGCTGATGACGGTGATGTTCGCACTGATCGGCATTGGGCTGATCGCACTACGCCGCAGCGCGTACGGCCGGATGGTGGTCGCGATGAAGGACAGTCCAGCGGCCTGTGCCACGCTCGGACTCAACATCAGGCGTCTGAAACTCGGCGTGTTCATGGTGTCCTCGGCTGTCGCCGGCCTTGCCGGCCTGATGTGGGCAGCGCAGCGCCGAACGTTGCCGAACAACGCAGACTTCGACGGATTCGCAAGCCTCACGTTGTTCATGATCGCAGTCGTCGGCGGCATTGGCTATGTGAGCGGCGCGCTGATCGCAGGCATCTTCCTCAGCGTGCTCAGCATCGTGATGCCGAACATCTTCGACAAGCTCGGCGCCGACTATCCCGGCTTGCATTGGCTGTTCGTGACGGTGATGGGCAACTTCAGTCACTACGTCGGTCCGGCGCTCATCGGTATCGGCCTCGGCAAGAATCCCAGCGGCATCGCGCAGCAGATCATGGATGGCTTCCGGCCGCTCCGCAAGACGCCTGCTGCAACTGGGGCCTGGGTGCTCGCGCTTGTGGGACTCTGGGCACTGACCTGGCGGGGGTTCATCTCCAACTGGAATTTCACGCTCATCGTGATCGCGTCAGTCGTCATTGTCCCGCGCATCATCATGTCGGTGTTCGAGTCGCGATTTGCCGACGAAGAGCGTGCCGTGACCGGCGAGGATCTCGATCTCATCGGTCTTGCTCGGCCTTTCCGCGCATCAGATCGCCAAGTGCTCGATGACGCGATCGGTCTGACGACCGGCAGCGCGGGGGTGGTTCGTGCACCTTCTTGAGATCCGCGGCCTGAGCATGAAGTTCGGCGGCGCGGCAGCGCTCAGCGACGTCAACGTTGCGGCCACGGAAGGTGTGATCACCGGCCTGATCGGGCCAAACGGCGCGGGCAAGACCACGTTGTTCAACTGTGTCACTGGCCTTCTCGAACCAACGTCGGGTTCGATATCGCTCGATGGCACCGACATCACTTCGTTGCCGCCCTATAGACGCGCTCGTCTCGGTGTGGCGCGCACGTTCCAGCGACTCGAGCTGTTCACGTCGCTCAGCGTGCGCGACAACATCCGCGTTGCCGGCGAGATTCGCAGCCGTTGGAGCAGGACCAAGGTCGACCCCCGTGCGGAGACCGACCATGTCGTCCAACTCCTCGGTCTCTCCGACCTTGCTGACCGCGACGTGTCCGAGATTCCCACGGGCATGGCGCGCCGGGTGGAGCTGGGCCGCGCGCTGATGACACGACCAAAGATCTTGTTGCTCGACGAGCCGGCGTCCGGACAAGACGAACAAGAGACCGAAGAGTTCGGTGAGCTGTTGCTCGAACTCTGTCGGCAAGGCACCGCGATTCTCCTCGTCGAGCACGATGTGTCGCTCGTCATGAAGGTCTGCTCCTTCATCCAGGTGCTCGACTTCGGTCAGGTGATCGCTGCGGGTACCCCACACGAGATTCAGAACAACGCGGCTGTGCTCGAGGCATATCTCGGCGAGGACAAATCAGTATGAGCGAGCCCTTCCTCGAGGTCCTCGATCTGCGCGCCGGTTACGGCCCGATCGAGGTGTTGCACGGAGTCAGCCTCACGGTCCATCGCGGCGAAGTGCTCGCGCTGCTCGGCCCCAACGGCGGCGGTAAATCCACCACGCTCAAAGTTATTTCCGGTTTGCTCGACACGATGAGCGGCGACGTCCGACTCGCGGGGCGCTCGGTCACCGCTGTGGGCGCCGACAAGTTGGCGAGGCTCGGGCTGTGCACCATCCCCGAAGGCAAAGGTGTGTTCCCGAACCTGACGGTACGTGAGAACCTCATGATGGCAACTCACACCGGAGCCAAGTTGTCCGAGGTCGAGGAGATCGCGTACGCACGCTTCCCACGCCTCGGCGATCGTCGCGGACAGCTCGCCGGAACCATGTCAGGCGGCGAGCAGCAGATGTTGGCGATGTCTCGGGCATTGGCCACCAACCCAGCCGTACTGCTGCTCGACGAGCTCTCCATGGGGCTGGCTCCCCTGATCGTCGGGCGCCTCTATGAGATCGTCGCGCAGGTCGCAGCGACCGGGGTGTCGGTGCTCGTTGTCGAGCAGTTTGCGCGAACCGTGCTGGGAATTGCCGACAGAGCTGCCATCATGCTGAGCGGACGAATTACACGCGTCGGCCCGCCCGACGAAGTCGCAGAAGAACTTTCATCGGCCTACCTCGGCGGAAAGGGATAACCATGAACCCACAAGACAGCAGCTCGATGCCAGGTGTTTCGGCGCATTTCGGCTCCGAGAGCCGCATCGAGCAGTTCAAGACCGACATTGCAGAGATGCAAGTGAAGACTTCGGGCAAGGCGAGCGCCGAGAAGGCTGCATCGTCACTCGGCGTCGTGCTGATGGTCGCGGCGATCCTCATCGGCATCGGTTCGTACGTGCAGGCTGGTCAAGCGGACAACGCGCTCGATCAGAATGAGCTGATCGTGCTCGGCCTGGCATGCGTGGCGATGGCCGTTGTCGGTGCTGCGCTCTGGATCCGCACGGCGCTCGTGCGCTTCTGGAGATTCTGGATGCTGCGTTCGCTCTACGAAAGCCAAGCTCATCTTGATGCGGTCGTGCAGGCGATTCGCGACCGCGGCTGAGGTATCACCCTGCGATCAACGGGGTAAGTTACGCGTATGGCCATTTACGCGCTTCCAGACCTGACATACGACCCATCGGCGCTCGAACCGCACCTCTCGGCACGCATCATCGAACTGCATCACGGCAAACACCACGCGTCGTATGTCGCCGGTGCGAACACCACGCTCGAGAAGATCTCAGAGGCGTGCGCTGCCGAGCGGTGGGCTGATCTCCCCGGACTTGAACGAACACTCGCCTTCAACCTCGGCGGGCACGTGCTGCACACCATGTATTGGACGAATCTGGGTCCCAATGGCGGCGGCGAACCAACGGGTGCGCTCGGGACCGACATCGACAACACCTTTGGCGGGTTCGCTGCGTTCAAGGCGTACTTCAGCCAAGCCACCGTCACAGTGCAGGGAAGCGGGTGGAGCATTCTCGGCTACGAACCGTTAGGCGGCCGACTTGTCGTGCAACAGCTCCTGACGCATCACGACAGTCATCTGCTCGGCACGGTGCCGCTGCTCGCCATCGATGCCTGGGAGCACGCGTACTACTTGCAGTACACCAACGTGCGTGCCGACTACGTGAACGCGATCTGGAATGTCATCGACTGGGCAGATGTCTCGAAGCGTTACACGGCAGCGAAACAGGTCTCGGCCTAGCAGCTCCTCAGCGAGCGATCGGAGAATCATCGATCGCGGAGAAATCGGGCTCTCGACGCTCCGCGAATGCGTTCAGCGCCTCGATGTTTGCGGGCCCGCCGAGTAACACTCGAAACGCGTCGTTCTCACGTTCGCGGGCGTCAGCGAGTTCGGCTCGCATCGGCTCGACGATGGTGCGCTTGGTCTCGACGAGCGAGTTGATTGGTTTGCTTGCGAGGATCGATGCATGCCGCATGGTTTCCGCCATCAACTGCTCGGGTGCGCACTCGCGCCATGCAAGTCCCATCCGCACACATTCGCCAGCAGATAACCACTCGCTGCTCATCAGCGCCCATGTTGCGTTCTGCCGCCCGAGCAGACGCGGAAACGACACGCTGCTCGCGGCCTCGGGTGCAACACCGAGTCGTGTGAACGGGCACCGCACCCGGGCGTCGCTGGAGATGAACACAAGATCTGAGAGCGCGAGCATGGTGGCGCCGACCCCGAGGGCCATGCCGTTCACGGCGCACAGCAGTGGCTTCGGGAAATCGATGAGGTGATCGACGAAGCCAACAAAGCCGTATCGGCCGTCCACGAAGGTGCCAGAATTGCGCTGCGCCATCTCCGTGAGGTCAGCACCGGCCGAGAACGCCGGCCCAGATCCAGTGATCACTACTACGGCGATCGAGTTGTCATCGCGAGCCGCAATCAGCGCGTCCGTGGCCTCGTCGTACAAGCCCTCGTTGAATGCGTTACGCGCCTCTGGCCGATCGAGCGTGAGCACGCGCACGCGACCCTGATCGCTGAGTCGGATCATTCCGTGACCTCGATGTCGAGCACGTGAGCGATGTCATCAGAGGAACGACCCAGATGAACCCGATAGGTGCCCGGGTCGATGCGCCACCCGCGTGTTGCGGGTGGCGTCTCGGCGAAGAGCCCCATCGCGCTCGGCTGCATCTGGCTTCGATACGCGTTGCCAGGATCCCAGTACGAGAACGACCGCGCATCCAGAGTGAGGGTGACGTCGGTGGTTTCTCCAGCGTCGAGCCAGACCTTCTGGAATGCCTTCAGCTCCTTCGGCGCTCGGATGACAAGTGGATTCACCGCGCCGACGTAGCACTGAACCACTTCGGCGCCACGGCGTGCACCGGTATTGGTGACCGACACCACGATCGAAAGCTGCGTGTCGAGGAGGTGTGCGGCGCCAATGGTTGCCGATGAGAGGCGGGGTACGCCCAAGGTGAACGACGAGTACGACAATCCATGCCCGAATGCGAAGGCCACGGGCAGGTGGCGTGCTTCGTACCAGCGATAGCCCATCAGCACTCCCTCGCCGTAACGGACCTGACCGTGTTCACCCGGAAAATTGCCGAACGATGGCGTGTGCTCGATGCGGTGCGGGAACGTTGTTGGTAGTCGGCCCGACGGATCGGTGTCTCCGAACAGCACCTCGACGAGAGCGTTGGCCATCTCTTGGCCGCCGAACCAGGCCTGCAGGACCGCTGGCGCTTCATGGGCCCAGTCGGTGGTGATGGGCGCACCGGCGTTGACGACGACTGTGGTCTTGGCATTTGCCAGCGACACGCGCCGGATCAACTCGGACTGGTTGCCGGGTAGGTCGAGCGTGTCTCTGTCATGACCCTCGGTCTCCCAATCGTTGTTCGTGCCAACGATCACGATCACGGCGTCCGCCGACGCGGCAGCGGCCACGGCGCGATCCATGAGATCGGGGTCGGGCACGGGCTTGCACCCGATCTCGAAGCCTTGCATCCATGAACGCCCGGTGGAGACAAACTCGATGTCGAGCTCATACTTCTTGGCATCGTGAAGATCGATCTCGGCGGTGAGCTCCCGACGAGCGATACCGAAGTACGCATCGCCTTTGGGCGTGGGATGAGTGATGCCATCGAAGATCACGCGACCATCGATGGAAAGACATGCGCTGCCGACCTGCAGCAGACTGATGGTGTGTGGCCCAGACTTGGTAGCGGTGAATGTCGATGTGGCACGGAACGACAACGGGCCACGCGGTAACGCCGGATCGATGCCGGGCAGGAGCAACACCTTGCCATCAGCAGCCGTTGTCCGGTACACGATCTCGCCTTCGCAGCCCGACCCTGCAAACACGTCGATACTGAAGCCCGTGCCGCCTTGACCATTGTCGAGTTGCTGAGCGCTGAGTGGGGCGATGGTCCGATCGATATCGCAACCAGGCTCGTGCACGATGGTGATCTGGTCACCAAGGCGCGCGTGCAGCGCCTCGAGCGGTGTGATGCGGTAGTGCGGCTGCAGCTGAGCGGAGCCGCCACCCATGATGCGCGCCTTCTCGGCGTTCGGCCCGATAACCGCGAGCGTGCGCACGCCGGCCATCTGCAGCGGCAGCACGCCGTTGTTCTTCAGCAACACCATCGATTCTGTTGCTGCGAGTCGTGCCAAGACGCGGTGTTCGGCACGGTCAAGTGCGATCGGTGGGACTGGCTCATCGTCGAGTGCGCCGATGCGATCGAACACCGAGAGCAAACGTTCGGCGGCGCCATCGAGCAGGTGCTCGTCGACGAGGCCTTCGCGCACAGCTTGGCCGAGCTTGCGCCCGTAGAAACGTGCTGGGCCGGGCATCTCCAGATCGAGCCCGGCCGCCGCCGCACCCGCCGCCGTGCCACCAGCGAACCAATCGGTCACCACGAAACCTTCAAAGCCCCACTCGCCGCGAAGAATGTCATGCAGCAGTTCGCGGTTCTCGGAGTTATAGACGCCGTTGAGCCGATTGTACGAGGTCATGATCCCGAGCGAGCCACCCTCGCGCACAGCCATCTCGAAGGGTACGAGGTACAGCTCGCGCAAGGTCCGCTCATCGACGACGCTGTCGATGGTCATCCGCTCGAACTCTGCCTCATTGCCGGCGAAGTGCTTTACGGTCGTGGCGACTCCGTGGGACTGCACGCCGCGGACGAACGCCGCGGCGAGCTTGCCAGTGAGAAACGGATCTTCCGAGTACGACTCGAAGTTGCGGCCGGCGAGAGGGCCACGATGCAAGTTGACCGTTGGTGCGAGCAACACCCGGCACGCCTTGGTGCGTGTTTGGTCTCCCAACGCAGCACCCAATTGTTCGATCAGAGCAGGGTTCCATGTCGCTCCGAGGGCAGCACCACATGGAATGTTGAGTGAGTTCACTTGTTCGCCGAAACCCTCGATGAGCGGCCCGCGCGCGCCGGCAGGACCATCGCACACGAACACTTCCGGGATGCCGACACGCGGTACTGCTGCGGTGGACCACGTGCTGGCCCCGGCGGTCAGAGAGGCCTTCTCGTCAAGGGTCATCGACGCTACGAGCGCGGCGATATCGCGGCTCATCGGTCGACTCGAGTCGTTGTGTGCATGTCCACAACCTAGTCGGGCGACCACTTCGGCAGTCGTGGCGCACGTCGTTGCCGTTAGCCTCACACGCGCACCGATAAAGGACCGGCATGAATGACTCTTTCGCTTGGCATTGATACCGGTGGTACCTACACCGATGCCGTGCTTTTCGATGAGACCCGCGGGGTGATGGCCAAGGCAAAGGCGCTGACGACGCGGCATGACCTCGCGATCGGTATCGCCGCAGCTGTCGGCACCGTGATGGCCGATGCCGCGGTGCATGCCAGCGACATCGCGTTGGTGTCGCTCTCCACCACCTTGGCCACCAATGCCCTCGTCGAGGGACGCGGCGGTCGGGTGGCGCTGGTGTTCGTGGGCTTCGACCACGGCGACGCCGAACGCGCGGGCCTGACCGAAGCACTGCATGGCGACCCACTCATTCGTGTCGCGGGCGGACACAATCCGCACGGCGACGCGCTCGCCCCACTCGACATCGTCACGCTCGAACGCGACGTCGCCGCCGTTGCGTCGTCGGTCACCGGCCTTGCCGTAACAGCGCAGTTCGCGACCCGTAACCCGTCGCATGAGATCGCGGCACGCGATCTCATCATCGCGACAACCGGCCTGCCGGTCACGTGTGGCCACGAGCTGTCGACGAAGCTCGACGGCCCCCGACGCGCACTGACCAGCGTGCTCAATGCTCGCCTCATCGGACTCATCTCGGGCCTGATCTCAGCGGCCCAGGAGATCATGCGTCAGCATCACATCAACGCGCCGCTGATGGTTGTGCGCGGCGATGGTGCGCTGATGTCGGCCGCCGTTGCCAAAACTCGGCCTATCGAAACGATCCTGTCCGGGCCGGCGGCGAGCCTGATTGGCGCTTCATATCTCACGCACCTCACTCACGCGATCATTTCCGATATCGGGGGCACCACGACCGACGTTGCGATGCTCGAGCAGGGAGTGCCGCGGCTCGACGAACATGGCGCGACTGTCGGCGGTTACCGCACGATGGTCGAAGCCGTGGCCATGACCACCGTCGGGCT
>JAYTWP010000421.1:0-2852 GCA_043743395.1 Actinomycetota bacterium
AATGGCTGCGCGCTTTGTTGGGGATCCAATGACCGATAATGCGGGCAACTGCGCGGACGATGAAGGCATGCAGTGACCGTAGCTGGACACGGTGGCCCCCGACTCAAGCGGACCGGGCCAAGGACGGATAGGGTCTCGCCAGTGCATGAGGAGAGCGACAGCCCGCCACAGCGTCACCGGCGGACCCTTCGCATTGGCCTCGTGTGTCCATACAGCCTCAGCATTCCCGGCGGGGTGCAGGCGCAAGTGATGGGGCTTGCGCGTGAGCTCCGCAAGATGGGTTACGAAGCACGGGTGCTCGGCCCGTGCGACGGTCCTCCGCCTGCGAGCTACGTCAGCCCGGTGGGAAACAGTTTGCCCACCGCCTCGAACGGGTCAGTGGTTCCTATCGCCCCAGACCCAAGCGCACAGCTACGCACGATCCAGCTCCTCAACGACGAGGAATTCGACGTGTTACACGTGCACGAACCGCTTGCGCCCGGAGCGTCGCAGACAGCGCTCTTCTTGCACCCCGCTCCGATCGTGGGCACGTTCCATGCGGCGGGAGAGTCCACGTCGTACAAGATGCTCACGGCTCCTCTGCGTCGGCTTGCGGAAAACCTGTCGTATCGCGTTGCGGTGTCCAAAGATGCCCGCGCGCTGATCGAGGGCTTCATGGGCGGCGACTATGAAGTGCTGTTCAATGGCGTCGAACTCGACCGCTTCCACGACGCTGTCCCTCATCAGTTCGAGTCACCGACCATTTTCTTTTGCGGCCGACACGAAGAGCGAAAAGGCCTCGACATCCTTCTGGCTGCTTTTGCATCGTTGCCAGATGACGTTCGATTGGTGATTGCGAGCACCGGGCCGGACACGAAGCGCCTTCATCAGCAATACGCATCTGATGATCGCATCGAGTGGCTCGGGCGGATCACCGACGAAGACAAGATGGCGTATCTCAAAGGTGCATCGCTGTTTTGCGCTCCATCTCTTCGTGGCGAGTCGTTCGGTGTGGTCTTGCTCGAAGCAATGGCATCGGGTACTCCCGTCGTTGCGAGTTCGCTCGATGGCTATCTGAACGTCGCAACCCACGATGTCGACGCCGTGTTGTGCGAGCCAGGAGATGTTGACGCACTCGCCTCAGCGCTGCGGCGCGTGCTCAGCGAACCGGACCTACAGAACACGCTGCGCGGCGCTGGTCTGAAGCGGGCCGGCGACTTCAGCATGGAGACGTTGGCGCAGAAATACGCAAGCATCTACGAGCGGTTGGCCGCCGAGACCCAGGGTCTGGGCTCAGCGCCGTTGGGCAGGGTGCCACGTCTGAGGGCCGCTGTGCAACGTATGATGCAGTGAAGCACGGGCCGCACACACGCGCCGGTGCAACCGAATTCCCCCCCCAAAAGGAGAGCCATGGTTCCGCTACTGATCGTGCTCGGCATTATCGCCTTACTGGCGCTTTTCAGCATCTTCATCTACAACGGCCTCGTTCGACGGCGCAATCAGGTCGAGAACGCTTGGTCACAGATCGATGTTCAGCTCAAGCGCCGCATCGACCTCATTCCCAACCTCGTCGAGACCGTCAAGGGCTATGCCTCCCACGAAAAAGAGACGCTCGATGCGGTGATTCAGGCTCGTAACGCCGCCATGTCGGCAGCGCCGAATCCTGGTGCCCAGGCTCAGGCAGACAACGTGCTCACCGGAGCTCTGCGTCAGGTGTTCGCGCTCAGTGAGGCCTATCCCGACCTCAAGGCCAATCAGAACTTCTTGGCACTCCAAGAAGAACTCACGGCAACCGAGGGTCGCGTTGCGTATGCCCGCCAGTTCTACAACGACACGGTGTTGGCCTACAACAACAAGCTGCAGACATTCCCAACGATGATCTTCGCGCAGATGATGAAGTTCGAGCGTCGCGAGTACTTCGAGGCAGAGCCCGCTGCACGTGAAGTCCCCAAGGTGCAGTTCTGAGCTGTCGGTGCTTCGGGGCGCGGCCCCTCCTAGCCTGCCAAACACCATGTTCGATCTGATCCGCTCCAACAAGCGCAAGAGTGTCGCGCTCATCGCCAGCTTCGTAGTACTTCTCTGCGCCGTCGGCGCCGCAGTCGGAGTACTTGTCGGCTACGGCGTTTTCGGCACGCTGGTGGCGCTTGTCTTTTCGGGTTCTATGGCGGCGGTCTCGTATTGGAAGGCCGACGCGATCGCGCTCAGGATGAGTCGTGCCGTACCGGCTGACCCCGAGGAATACCGCCGCCTCCACAATCTTGTCGAGGGCCTGTGCATCGCCAGCGGGCTTCCCAAGCCCGCCGTCTACGTGGTGCACGATCCTGCCCCCAACGCGTTTGCCACGGGCCGCGACCCGAAACACGCAGCAATTGCGGTGACGACCGGGCTGCTCGAAAAGATGAATCGCGTAGAACTCGAAGGTGTGCTCGCTCACGAGCTTTCTCACATTCGTAACTACGACATCTTGGTCTCCACCCTCGCCGTCACCCTGGTGGGCTCGATCGCCCTCCTCACTGACCTTGCGCTGCGGATGATGTGGTGGAACGGCGGGCGCGTCCGGCGCTCAGGAGACAACAATGATTCGGGGAACCCGCTCGCCATTCTCGGAATCGTGCTTCTTATTTTTTCGCCGATTATTGCCCGACTGATGCAGGCTGCCGTCAGCCGACGGCGCGAGACGCTGGCCGATATTTCTGCGTGTCAGATGACTCGGTACCCACCGGGCCTCATCTCGGCCCTCGAAAAGCTCCGTGACGATTCCACCGTCACCCATTCAGCATCAACGGCTACGGCACACATGTGGATCGAGCAGCCCATGTCCGGCGTGGCCGACGAGGGCAAGTTTGGTCGTATCCACAAAATGTTTGATACCC
>JAYTWP010000422.1:0-3427 GCA_043743395.1 Actinomycetota bacterium
GACCTCAAGGACATGAACAAGCTCAAGGCCTCGTTCAACCAGGGCAGCGGCGGAACACCTCCTCCTCCACCCCCACCTCCCTCAGGCATGACGCCTCCCCCGCCACCACCGGCGGGCTGAACACCACTGATTTACCAAAGAGATTTACGAAAGAGCCCCGGGCTTCGGCCCGGGGCTCTTTCGTTTTCCGCAGGAGAAGTCTCGTTATCAGCGCAGACCGGCGACGATCTCGGCCATCAGGTCACTGGCCTCGGTGGGGTTGAGTCCAACCCGAACTCCGGCAGCGGACAACGCATCCATCTTGCCCTGCGCGGTGCCCTTGCCGCCGCTGACGATGGCGCCAGCGTGGCCCATCTTCTTGCCAGCGGGTGCCGTGACGCCAGCGATGTAGGCGCTCATCGGTTTGGTGACACTGGCTTTGATGAACTCGGCAGCTTCCTCTTCGGCAGAGCCACCGATCTCGCCGATCATGATGATCGCGTGCGTCTCGGGATCTGCTTGGAACCCTGCGAGGCAATCGATGAAGTTCGTGCCTGGCACGGGATCGCCGCCGATACCCACACACGTGGACACCCCAATGCCGCGCTGCTTCAGTTCGTACAGCGCCTGATAGGTGAGCGTGCCTGAACGCGAAACGATGCCGACATTGGGACCCGTTGCAGTTGGGAGTTCGGCGATTTCGCCGGCCGTGATTCCGATGTTGCACTTGCCGGGGCTGATGATGCCCGGGCAGTTCGGCCCGAGTAAGCGAGTGCCGGGATAGTCGCGCAACAACGTGTTGAAGACGACTGCTTCATCCTGCGCCGGAATGCCCTCGGTGATGCACACGACGAAGCGCACGCCGGCGGCGGCAGCTTCGAGGATGGCAGCGGAGGCAGCCTTAGGCGGCACTGCGATAAACGATGCATCGGCACCAGTCGCAGCGACGGCATCGGCCACGCTGTCGAAAACCGGAATGCCCTCGACATCTTGGCCACCCTTACCCGGCGTGACACCGCCGACGACCTGTGTGCCATAGGCCCGGTTGCGTAGGCCGTGATACTTGCCCTGCCCACCGGTGAGGCCTTGCACAATGACCTTGGTGTTCTGATCAACAAAAATCGCCATGACTCAGCCTCAGTTCGCGTTTGCTATAGCTACGGCCGCACGAGCGGCTTCCAACATGGTGGGTTTGCTCTGCAGCACACTCTCGGGAATGCCGGCGCTGGCGAGGATCTGGCGTCCCTCTTCGGCGTTGGTGCCATCGAGACGAATGACAATCGGTGCTCGCAAGGCAACGCGATTCAGTGCTTCGACGATGCCCTTGGCAACTTCCTCGCCGCGGGTGATGCCGCCGAAGATGTTGATGAGGATGCTCTTGACGCTCTGGTCGTAGTTGATGACCTCGAGTGCGGCTGACATGAGATCGGCGTTTGCGCCACCGCCGATGTCGAGGAAGTTGGCAGCGGCACCGCCGACCTGATTGACGACATCGAGCGTGCTCATTGCGAGACCTGCGCCGTTGGCGATGATGCCAACGGACCCTTGCAGACCGATGTACTGCAGCCCCTTGTCGCGCGCCATCAGTTCGCGTTCATCGAGTTCTTCGGTGGCGCGGTATTCATCCCATTCGGGATGCCGGAACGCAGCATTGTTGTCCAAGCTCACCTTCGCGTCGAGCGCATGAATCTCGCCCGTGGGCTTCAGGATGAGCGGGTTGATTTCAGCAAGGTCACAGTCGCCCTTGGTGAAGCAGGTGTAGAGCTTGACGAGGATGGAGGCAACACCCTCGATGGACTGAGCGGGCATCTTTGCGTCGGTCGCGGCCTGGCGGGCCCAGGCGAGATCGATGCCGTCGACCGGATCGACATGACGCAGGAGGATGGCGTCGGGGTTGGATTCGGCGACGGCTTCGATCTCGACGCCACCCTCGACCGACAACATCAACAGGTGCTTCTTGGCTGCTCGATCGAGCGTGAAGCTGGCGTAGTACTCCTCGGCGATGTCGCTCGCGTACTCGACCCAGACCCGCTTGACGAGGTGGCCTTTGATGTCCATACCCAAGATGTTGCCGGCGTGCAGGCGGACCTCTTCGGCGTTGTTGGCGAGCTTGATGCCCCCAGCCTTACCGCGGCCACCCACCTGCACCTGCGCCTTCACCACAACCGGATAGCCGGCTGCGGCAGCCTGCACCACTGCTTCGTCCACCGTGTCGGCGATACCGCCGGGGCTCACCGGGATGTCGTAACGGGCGAAGTACTGCTTTCCCTGATATTCGAAGAGATCCAAGGTCAGTCCTGTCTATTGTCGAGTTCGGTTTCGAGCCAAGCAGCAATGCCCTTGAGCGAGCTGCCCGGTCCGAAGATTTGGGCGACGCCTTGCTCGCGCAGCGCGCGGGCATCAGCGTCGGGGATGACGCCGCCCCCAAAAACGAGGGCGTCGCCAAGGTCGCGTTTGCGGAGTTCATCCATGACGCGAGGAAACAATGTGAGGTGTGCACCGCTCAGCAATGAAAGGCCGACGGCGTCGACATCTTCTTGCAGGGCCGTCTCGGCGATTTGCTCGGGAGTCTGGTGCAAGCCGGTGTAGATGACCTCAAATCCGTGGTCGCGCAGGGCGCGAGTAATGGTCTTGGCGCCACGATCATGCCCATCGAGGCCGGGCTTGGCGACAACAACACGGTAGGTCCGCTTCACGAGTATCGAACCCTAGGCGGCACCGCGTCCTTTGTCACAACCGGCAGAAGACGAACCGTCGCCGAGCATCCACATGTCCGATCAGGCAGACTTGGGTCGATGCGACGACCACAGCTCCGATCACCACTTGCCCGAGCCGTCGTTCCTGTGCTCGGCGGGCTCGCGTTCATCGTTGTGCTCGGACTGTTCCTCTGGGGCATTGCGGCCTTCATCTCACGCAACAGCCATAAGACGGCCGCCAATTTTGTACCAACCACATTCGATGTGGGAAATACCAAGTCGATGGCGCGTGTAGTGACGAATGGTGGGCCGCTGATCTTCCCCGACCTCCTTCGCTCGAACGGGCGGCGCACGATCGTGCTTGATCACACCGGCGACGATCCGCAACTGAACTGGCACATCTACATGGCCTATCCCGCCGACCGCGATGTCGCCTGCAAAGTGACGCAGGTGAAGAAGACCCGAAATTTCACTGATTGCTCCGGCCGAACTCTTCCGGTGGACGAACTGGCTCTGCCACCCCAGGGCGTGTCGCCTGTGGTGTCGCCCGACGGTCTGTTGTCGCTCGATCTCTTACCAACGTCGGCGGAACCAACGCCGACCGCCACAACGTCGTAGAAGTGCACACCTGAGAGAAGGGCCGAGTACACCATGGATCGCCGGACATTTCTCACCCTCGCAGCAACGCCCGCCGTACTGTCCGCGCTCTCGGCATTGCAGTCATGTTCCTCGGGAGGCAAAGTGACCAACGG
>JAYTWP010000423.1:0-2753 GCA_043743395.1 Actinomycetota bacterium
ATCGTGAAACCGCAGTTGCCGCCCATCACCGTGGTGACTCCGTGTAGTGGTGAGGGGCTCAATGTGGTATCCCAAAACGCTTGCGCGTCATAGTGGGTGTGAATGTCGATGAACCCCGGCGCGACGACCTGATCGGTGGCGTCGATCGTTCGCGTGGCCGGCTCGGTGATGCGTCCGATCTCGACGATGCGTCCGTCACGAATGCCGACATCGCCAGCGACACCAGCTACGCCTGTGCCGTCGATAATCGTTCCCCCGGTTATGACCACATCCAACATGAGAACCCCCTTCAGCGAATCTCCACGTGACGTTATTCGATGGTGGTCCCATCGGGCGTGTCGTTCGCTTTGCCTTGAAGGTACGCGATCTTGAAGAATGCACCTGTGTCCGAACAGATCCCCTTCGTCGAGTACCTCCAACTCGCCCCCACACCCCATCTCGTTGCTCACCAATGCACCTCGTGCGGCGCCCGCTTCTTCGATCGCCGCAACGCCTGCGCGTCGTGCTTCGGCACGTCGTTCGAGGATGCATCCGTGGCCACCGAGGGCACGGTGCGCTCGTTCACCATCGTCTCATTCGCAGCTCCCGGCATCCCCGTGCCATTCGTGTCGGCCATCATCGATTGCGACGGCACCAGCGTGCGCGGCAATCTCACCAATGTTCCAGCAGACCCCGAGCACGTCACGCTCGGTATGAAGGTTCGCCTCACCACCTACGCCATGGGCACCGACGAAGCCGGCACCGAGGCAATCGGTTTCGCCTTCGAACCTGCCGCCTGAGTCACCCGCGATCGAGCCACTCCTCGATCGTCATACGATCAGCCAAAGTCATCCGCCTACGAATACGAACTCACAGAACTCACCGCTCACTCACCTGTAAGGAGCCGCCATGGCCAGCGACGACATCTGGATCCTCGGGATCAACATGACCAAATTCGGTAAGCACACCGACAAAGACACGGTGGACCTCGCCTCGCAGGCGGCAATGGCCGCGCTCGCAGACGGCGGCGTCACCATGGCCGACATGGGCATGATCGCTGCCGGCTGCCTCATGGGCCAGGGCGGCATCGCTCAGATGATCCAGAAGCAGATCGGCCAGACGGGCATCCCCGCCTACAACGTCTCGAATGCATGTGCCACCGGCGCCACCGCGCTGCGTGTTGCGTACATGTCGGTGAAAAGTGGCGAGTGCGACTATGGACTTGCCGTTGGTGTGGAAAAGCTCAGCGGCGTCGGCTTATTGTCCGGCGGCAGCCGCAAGGACGACGGCAAGACCTGGAATCGTTCCGGCCGTTACGGCGCTGTCGCCGCCACCGATGGCCGTATCGGCACCGACACGATGCCTGGCGTGTTCGCGCAGGTCGGTATGGAATACGCGCACAAATACGGCGGCGCCGACTTCAAGCTGTTCGCGCAGATTAGCGAGAAGAACCATGCCCACTCCACGCTCAACCCTCTGGCCGCGTACCAGAAGCGTTTCACGCTCGACGAGATCATGAACGACATGATGATCGCTTACCCCAACACGCGGTCGATGTGTTCGGCCAACTGCGACGGTGCCGCGGCCGCGGTCGTTGTCAGCGACGCCAAGCTGAAGACGTTGTCGCTCGAGCAGCAGCGTCGTGCCGTCAAGATCTCGGCGTCGGTGCTTACGTCGGACCCCTACCAAGAAGCGTGTCAGGTGTTGCCAGACGTGAATACGCTCACGCGGCGTGCCGCCGAGCAGGCCTACGCGAAGGCCGGCATCGGCCCAGACGATCTCGACCTCGTCGAACTGCACGACTGCTTCGCCACTGCCGAGCTGGTGCACTACGACAACCTCATGCTCTGCAAGCCGGGCGAAGCGGCCGACTTCTTCAAGAGCGGCGCCACATGGCGCGATGGCTCCACCCCTGTCAACGTGTCGGGCGGCCTGGAATCAAAGGGTCACCCCATCGCCGCGACGGGTATCGCCAACATCTGGGAAGTGTGCCATCACCTCCGCGGCGAAGCTGGCGATCGCCAGATCCAGGGCGCCAAGGTCGGTCTCGCTCACGTCATCGGCCTCGGCTCGGCGTGCGGCATCCACATCCTCGAGAAGTCTGGCGTCTGAGCGCAGCGCCCTTGAGCGCGTGTTCGCACACGCACTCACACTCACACGTCGAGCGACACCAGTTCGTGACGCGCGACGTTCATTGAAACGGGACCCCGATCGGTGGCCACCACAATGTCCTCCAGACGCATCCCCCATTTGCCATCGAGGTAGATGCCGGGCTCAACGCTGAATGCGTGTCCCGCGGCGAGCGGCATCGCGTTGCCCTCGACGATGTAGGGGTCTTCGTGGGCCTCCATACCAATGCCGTGGCCGGTGCGGTGGAAGAAGTACTCGCCATAGCCGGCGTCGGTGATGATCCGCCGCGCGACTCGGTCGACGTCTTCACACGTGGTCCCCACAGTGCCAGCCGCGACGGCGGCGCGCTGCGCTTCTTGCAGCACCGCATACGCGTCCACGATCTCGTTGGGCGCACGCCCGAGGTAGACGCAGCGCGTGATGTCGCTGCAGTAACCGTCCATGGTGCCGCCGAAATCGCAGAGCAGGATCTCGTTCTTGCGGATGACGCGATCTCCGGGGCTGTGATGGGGCGAGGCCGCGTTCTCGCCGGCAGCCACGATCGCAAAGTTCACCACCTGATGCCCTTGGGCAAGGATGCGCTCACTGAGGTCGGCCGACACTGCGGCTTCGGTTCGTCCGACCAGTTCGATGTTGCCAGCCTG
>JAYTWP010000424.1:0-3570 GCA_043743395.1 Actinomycetota bacterium
TGACCAACACCGATGACAGCACAACGCTCGGCCATCATTCACCTTCCAATACGCAGACGAGGTTCTGTTGCATCCATGGCCCCGACGATGCATGTCCGAGCGCGCGATCGGCGGAACCGTCCATGACCCGAGCGGCGGCCTCGGCAAAGCGGGCGAGGCCAGCTGACATCATTGGGTTGGCGCACAGCGCACCGCCACTGGGATTGATCGTGGTGGCCTCGCCGAGCCCGAGTGCGCTCATGAGCAGAAGCTCTTGATGCGTGTATGGCGCGTGTAGCTCGGCGACGTCGATCTTGTCCTTGCCAACGCCGGCCCTGTTCGCTGCCTTGGCCGCAGATGGTAACGAAGTGATCGAGCGATTGCCGAGGTTCTGCAGTTCGATTCGGTGATCGATGCCGCGGATCCAAGCGGGGCGGGCGGCCAAGCCTCGGGCGCGGTCGCCAGCTGCCAAGATCACCGCCGTCACACCGTCGGCATGCGCTGGACAATCGAGCTCGCGCAGGGGATCGGCCACGACGGGTGCCGACATCAACTCTTCCAGCGTGTGGTCGCCGCGACGTAACGCCTTCGGGTTGGACATCGCGTTGTGATGGTTTCGCATCGCGACTTCGGCCATTGCCTGTGCCGTCACAACGCCCGACTCGAGGCACGCTCGTGCTTGGAGTGCAGCGATGGAACGATCGTCGGGCCACAGTGGGCCAACCACATATGGATCGAGCTGCAGCGTGAGGATTCGGTTGATGTCGCCGCTGCTGCTGCGGCCGTTGCCGAACACGAGTGCCGTGTCGACCTCGCCGGTCTGAATCTTGATCCACGCCTCGTACAGAGCGAAGGCACCGTCGGCTTCGACATGGCTTTCGATGATCGGCGGCCACGCCCCGAGTGCATCTACCGCGGACACGAAACTGAACGGTTGCCCGGTCATGTAGTCGCAGCTTCCGTGGCACCAGAACCCGATCTCGGACCGAGCCATTGCGGCGTTCGTGAGCACTTCATTGATCACCGGAATGAGCATCTCCACCGGTGTCGCCGTTGTGGCTGATGTGTTGACGGCTTGAGCCGACGCAATGATGGCGACGTCACGCATGATTGATCTCCGAGTTCACAACTGCCCCGCATACGACTCGAACGGAGCATCGGGCTCACCGGTAGGGCGGAAGTGCAACACGTTCTCGAGCGACGGTTGCCACTCTTCGCGCGGTCTCCATACGGGCTCGACGCGCATGCCCATGCGGACATCGTCCGCGTCCACTTCTTGGATGAGGTGTTGCATTCCCATATCGGCGCCGTCGAGCAGGATCGTTGCAGACACGTATGGGATCTTGATCGTCTGACCGAGGAAGGGCACGTTCACGATGCAGAAGGTGGTGATCGTGCCACGCTGGCCGACCTCGACGTCTTCGGCAAGCAGCACGCCGCACTTCGCGCAGGTGCCATTGCGAGGAGGCATGTAGACGAGGTGACAGCTGGGGCATCGTTTACCGACGAAACGGCCATCCATCAGCCCGAGCAGATGGCTACTGACTCGAGGACCTGCCGAGTATTGATACTTGATGCCGATTGGCGTACGAATTCGCAGGACGTCGTCGCTCATGCTGGGCTCCCTGAGATGAGGTCGAAGCACACGATGTCGCTGATGCTTCCGACAGGTTCGGTGGCCCAACGAGCGCTCACGCGCATACCGGTCTTGATCGCGTCCGCGCTGCCCGCGTCGACAGCATGGAGGAGATGTGTATCGGCGCCGTCGAGTGAGATCAGCGCCCACGCGAACGGGTGCTGCAACGTGTTGCCTTCCACCGGCGAGGGCTGCCACGACCACGTGACGATGGTGCCCGTTGAGGCGACATCGGCCCACTCAGTGAGTTCGGTGCCGGTGACCGGATCGAACTCAGCCGGCGGGACGTGCACGCGCCCGTCACTGCCGCGTGTGCCCTCAATGCGTTGGTCGCGAAGGCTGGTGAGAAACCGGCTGAGGGTCGGCCCCACTGTGCGCTTGTATGGATAGAAAAGCTCGAGTGGCGCGGTGAACGAGCCATCGTCGGCAATGGAGTATTCGGAAGTTCCCCCGGACATGGGGATCGTTCTAGCAGGTTTCTGACGGGTCGTCAGATACGAGCTCCGAGATCGTCTACGTATTCGTCTTCGTTTTCGTCGTCGCTTTCCTCGTCGCTTTCGGGCACGTCTTCGTGTTCGGCTGGCGGGCACGTCTATCGTCGAGGCATGACTTCCGAACACGTCACCCTCGAACGTCGCGATGCCGTGCTCGTCGTGCATCTCGATGACGGCAAGGCAAACGCGTTGTCGGCGCCGATCATTGCCTCGATCAGCGCAGCCATCGATCAGGCCGAGTCAGACGACGCCATCGGGGCGATGGTGTTGCACGGTCGCGAAGGAAAGTTCTGTGCAGGTTTCGATCTCTCCGTCATGCGTGGCGGCGATCTTTCGGCGATGGCCGCCCTGGTGTCTGACGGCGGCGATCTGGTGCGGCGCCTCTACGGCTCCGCAGTTCCGGTGGTGGCAAGCTGCACCGGCCACGCGCTCGCGGCCGGCGCGCTGCTGCTGCTCGGGTGTGACGTACGCGTCGGTGCAGACCTCGACTGCAAGATCGGTCTCAACGAAGTTGCGATCGGAATGGTGCTACCCGATTGGGCGCTCAGCATCGCGATCGATCGACTCAGCAGGCGCCATCTTCAGCTCGCAGTTGCGACGGCGCGTGTGACGGACGCGGCTGGCGCGGTCGACGTTGGTTTCCTCGACGAAGTTGCGCCCGTAGCTGAGGTGCTCGAGGTGGCAGTGGCCCGAGCGGTCGCACTTGCGACGCTGAGCGGTCGCGCCTACGCAGGCACCGTGAGGGCGCTGCGCGGCGAGTTGCTCGATCGCATGGCAGTGCAGATTGCCGCCGACCGCGAGGCTGGCCGGGTGCCGACCGCGTAGGACCTCGCTCGATTCAATCGCCGGCAGGGTGTGGCCTCGCTCTTTCCACTGTCTGGCCGCGTTCGGCGTCGTTCGATTAACGCGTCGGCGGCATCGGCGCACGTGCCCTGAGTGGGGCACGTCGATTCAGAATTCTTTTGGATTTGCAGTTGCGTCTCGAACGTCTGTTCGATAAGGTTGCTGGTGCTCGTCTTCCCCGAGCGACTCGACGGTCTCGGCCGTCTTCAACATTTTGAGTCGTCGCGAGATTGGGGGAACCGGGTGCTTGTTGTCGAGCTGGTGGTTGATCTGAACGCAGTCGACCCTGCCCTGTTGGACCGCGATGGCGTGAACGCTGCGTTGGCCGCAGTGGCTCGGGTTCGGTCATGGTCCGATGCGACACAAGCAGTGTTGATACGCAGGTTGAACGAACTGGCCGCCGATGATCCGTCGATGCTGCCCGAGGTCGATGTCGCGGCGGCGACCCGGAGCAGCCGCAGCGACGCCAGTCGTTTCACGGCCCGTGCAGACACGCTCGGCGCGGTCCCCGAACTCCAGGCTGCACTGCAGATCGGCGACGTCTCGGTGAGTCATGTCGATGTGTTCGTCCGCGCTTTCGGCCGGTTGAGCGTCGAGCAACGCTTGCTGCTCGCAGCA
>JAYTWP010000425.1:0-1694 GCA_043743395.1 Actinomycetota bacterium
AGCGAATGTGTCGGCGAATGTTCGCGCAACCGTGACAGCCGGGTAGGCGACGTTCGTGGACGACGTGAACCAGTAAGCGCCACCGATCCACATACCGACAGCAAACCGCACGGCGCGAGCGCGACCGGGATAGCGAGGCTGCCAGCGATACCGTAGATGGGGTCAGGAGACCACCGCCCATGCCTTTTTCGGCCACCGAGCGCTGACAATCAAGGGCAGAAAGGCTTTTGAAGCCACCATGACGAACCCCGCAGATCAAACAAATCCGTCCAACAGTCCAATTTCGGCAGGCGTGCAGGCCCTCGTGACACGACGCCGGCTGCTTGCCCTTGCAAGCGGTGCGGCGCTGTTGAACGCATGCAGCGACTCGTCGACGAAGGCGTCAGAAACTGCCACGTCGGTCCCAGAGACCACCACAACGACCACCATCGCTCCGACCACGACCACGACGGTCGTTGAGACAACCACCACCGTGCCCGCCCCACCAGTGCAGCCCTTGACCGGTCTACCGCTCACCGATCCGGCGCTGCTCTCCAGGGTCGCGCTCGTCGTCAAGGTCAGCAACGATCCCGGAGCGCGGCCGCAGACCGGCCTCAACGACCCGGACGTCATCTTTGAAGCGTGGGGTGCCGGACCCACACGCTTTGCCACCATCTGGCACAGCCGCGACCTCGATTTCGTGGGACCGATCCGATCGTGTCGCGAACAAGACATCAACCTCGTCGGCGAGTTCAACCGGGCCGTCTTCGCCTGCTCGGGCGGCAACACGGGCAACCTCGCGCTGCTCCGCGCGTCCGACCTGCTGTTGATCACCGAAGGCAGCGGCCCGGGGTGGCAGCTCGATCCCAATCGCGGCCGCCCGCACAAGACACATGCCAACACGGCGCTTCTGCGTTCAAACGCTGGCCCCGACCGCTCGGGTCCGGCGCAGCAGTTCAAATACCGTGCCGCAGGGACGGCCGCCGTCGGCGGCGATGCGATGAACGGCTTCGATCTGCAGATCCAGCAGGTCTTCGTGCAATGGCGCTACGACCCCGCGACGGGCACCTACCTCAGATCACAGGACGGCCGTGCGCACACCCTCACAGACAACAAGAGGGTGTCGACGGAAAACGTGATCCTGGTCTGGCTGAACTACGAACCAAGTCATACCGACCGGCGATCGCCCGACGGAATCACGACGGGCACCAACCCTGCGATTGTGTTCACCGGTGGGCGAATGATCAACGGTGCGTGGACGCGTGGCGGCCGCCTCGATTCGTTCTCATTCGCGGACGCTTCTGGGGCACCAATCCTGCTCACACCGGGCAGGACGTTCATCGAGCTACCCAACAGCGGCAAGGGTCCCTTCCCCGGTAGCGACAAGTTCACTCCGGTGGCCTGAGCACCATCGGATCTACTCGATACGGATGCCACTGATCACCCTGACACAGGGGCCCCCATATGTCGCTCGAATCGACTTGCGAATGCCGCCGACGGGGCGCATACTGGACCTGCCTCGGGTGAGTACCCGTGGAAGTGGACCCGGTTGCCTGCCGGATGGCAGGGGAACCGGGTTCTGCGCGTTACGGGCGAAGTTCGATCACGTCCCGCAGGATCGGGTCGATCAACTGACGCCACGCCGCCCCGGCTCCGACCGCCCATGTGATGCCATCAGCGATCCACAGCAACGATTCCTCTGCGCCGAGGCGGTG
>JAYTWP010000426.1:0-2432 GCA_043743395.1 Actinomycetota bacterium
TGTGTCCAAGGACAACCAAGCCCGCAGCTGACCTATCGGAATGTGGCCCCCAGACTCTGCGTGAGCGAACAGGCGACACGTCAACCAAAACGCTCACGCAGAAATACCGGGACCCGGGATCGTCAGAGGTGGCCCGGGGTCGTCGGAGGTGGCCGGGGTCGTCCGAGGGGGCCCGGATCCGACTCGGCGCCTACTGACGCGCGCTCTTAGGGGTTCGTGGTCACCGGCGGATCGACAACAGTGGTGCTCGTATTCAAGCCAACGTCGATGCTGGTTTGTCCGGGGACGACGGCGTAGAGCGGTTCGCACGTACTGAACTCGCGCCATCCAGGCCAAGTAGAGCTGCTGGAGATCTCGTCCGTGCAGCGCCACGACGCGGGTCCAAACATTGTGCAGCCACCCGAACTCGTCACGACTGTTGGCAGCGGCATGGGTTGCGGCGGCATGGGGTGCGGCGTCATGGGTTGCGGCGGCTTAGCCGCTCGGGGCCCCATCGGCGACACGGTGCCGAGTGTGCCCGCAATCACCGTTGGCGGTTGTGACGGTAGTGGCGGTTGTGGAAGTACCGTCCCAGCGGCGTCTGCAGGCAGAGATGTGGGGACACCACTCACCGAAACACCTCCCGAGCAGGCATACTCGGGCATCGGCGGGCAGTCGATCGTGGGGGAATAAGCGGGCAGTGTCGTGTCGCCGATTGCGGTCGCCGGCGGCTCTCCGATTGCAGTCGCCGGCGGCTCTCCGATTGCAGTCGCCGGCGGCTCTCCGATTGCAGTCGCCGGGTTCTCGTACGCGGGGCCCGGTACGCTGCCGCGGCTGACCGTGGCGCACGCAATGGCCGACGACGTCACCGCGCAGTTCAACGGCACATTCACCTGTGCAGGCGGGGTCGGTACCGTACCCGCGGGGGTCGCACCATCGCTTTGAATCTCGAAGGCACACGGCGCGTTGGGAGGCGCCAACGTGGATGGCGAAACAGCGTCACCCAACGCGGCGCCAGCGCTGACGACCCCGTTGGGCTGCGCGGAGCGCTGGCCAACGACGACGCCGACAGCAAGCAACGCAGGAACTGCGAGTGCCGCGCAGGTGACCAACGCAACCCTGCGTCGACGTCGGATCATGCGCTGTTGGACATCGGCCATCGAGCCGCCACCCAAGCGCGCCTCAGCGGCGCGTCGGCGCATGCTTTCGCTCAGGACATCATCGATTTCGCTCATTGCAGTTCCTCTTTCAAACGGATCTTGGCTCGACTGAGTGACGACTTAACCGTGCCGACCGCGATGCCAAGCGTGGCCGCGATCTCGGCGTCGGTGGATTGCAGGTAGAAGCGCAGCACGACGATCTCGCGTTGTGGCGACGGCAGCCGACGAAGGGCATCAATGACATGGTCGGTGACAGCAGGCGTCTCGAGGGCATCGAGCGGTACCGGCCGGCGGCGAGCAAGTGCGCGCCGCCGATGAACCCGCCGGCAGCCATTCAGAACGCAACTGCGCACATAGCCGTCGGGGTTCTCGAGCTTCATCCACTTGGGCAAGGCCTTCGCGAACGCCTCTTGCACCACTTCTTCGGCCTGCTCACGAGTATCGACGAGCAAGAAGGCCATCCGGCACAGCGGCTCGTACATCCGTTGATAGGTGTCGGTCGCGTCGCTGCGCAGCGGAACCCATCGGGATTCGTCGTCAGTGGTCGCGGAGACATCGGTCATTTCGTCACGGTCGAGCATCTATATCTTGAGAGCCTCGAAGCGCTCGATTGGTTCCCGAGATGCCAAACATTTTTCGACTGCGTCAGCCTGCCTCGCGCCGACCACCACCGCGGGCCAACTTCTTCTTGTTCTCGATGAAGTCGACGAGCACGTAATCGCCAAGCGTTTCAGGCGTCGTAAAGAACGCCCGACCCCGGTTGATTGCTGTGAGTTTCTCGACAAAGCTCTTCAACGAACGATCAGCATCGAGCATGAACGTGTTGATCCGGATGTTGTCCTTGGTGCATCGCACGACCTCGCGCAGCGTGGCCTCGATAGTCTCCAGCGTTGGTGGATAGTTGAAGTACGGATCGCCGTTCGGGGTGATGTGCGCGGTCGGTTCACCATCGGTGATCATGATGATCTGCTTCGTGCCGGTCTGGCGAGCGAGCATTTGGCGCGCGAGCGCGAACCCGTGATGCATGTTGGTGCCGTAGGCAAAGTCCCAGCTGACCTCGGGCAGTTGTGCCGGTGTGAGCACATACGCCGTCTCACTGAACCCGACCAGCCCCATGTAGTCGCGCGGGAACTGCGAGGTGATCAGCGAGTGCAGCGCCATCGCAACTTTCTTCGCCGGCAGGAAGTTGTCGCGCATCGGCATGCTCATCGAGAGGTCGAGCATCAGCACCGTCGAGGAGCGCGTGACGTGCTCGGTGCGCTCGATCTCGAAGTCTTCGGGCGTCAGTTGCAC
>JAYTWP010000427.1:0-4708 GCA_043743395.1 Actinomycetota bacterium
TCTTGTATGACCACGGCTGGAGCGGTGGTTGAATCAGGCACGACGACGATGCTCGGCGCTGGCGACAGAGCGGCTGTCACCTCGGCGTGAATGGTGCCTGCCACCATCGATGCGGTGAAGGTGACGATCTGGTTGCCGTCGGTGAGTACCACGGTGGCGGTTGGGCCGGCACCCGAGGTGGACGTGACGGTCCAGCCGGATGTCGGCGTGGCGGAGATGACGCTGATCACTCCGCCTGCCTCGGTGACCTCGATGCGTGCGGCTGCACCAACTTGGTACACGGTGCTGCGCGGCAGACTGATTCCGAGTGCTGACGTGTCAGAAGTCGAATGAGATCCCGCGTTCATCGCAGCGCCAGCCATGACGGCGGCGGATCCTGTACCGAGTACTCCTGCTACTGAAACTGCGGTAAGCCATGTCTTCTTCATTGTGTGTACTCCTCGTTCATACAAGCCCGTGCGTTTATCCAACAGGGATATCGCCGTTGCGTCATCCGTACTTGATCCAAGAATGATGAAAGACCTAGCGGGTTGCGGGGCTTGTGCGCGCCGTGTGTGGCGGTCTTGACGGACGCTCAACGCAGGACCGACGTCACCGCGCTTTAAGGGTTTGCAGCGAGCAGAAATCGCCACGGTTTGTAGGCCGATTCACGCTGCGTAGTAGCTTCTTGGGCGATGTCCGACTTTCTCCGGGATTACCTCACCGTTATCTGGTTCGGCGCGACGGCGTTGCTCCTCGCCGGTCTGCTCTTGGCTATCTCTGCGGCCATTCGACCGAATAAGCCGAACTACGAAAAGACGATGCCGTATGAGAGCGGCGTCGACCCTGTGGGCCACGGCTGGTCGCAGAGTCAGATCCGTTATTACGTGTTCGCGCTGCTCTTTGTGGTGTTCGACGTAGAAGCTGTCTTCATCTTTCCGTGGGCCACGCAACTCGAGCGTTACGCCGGCTTCGGCTTGGTCGAAATGGGTATCTTCGTGTTCGTACTCTTGCTCGGGTTGGTATACGCATGGCGCAAGGGCGTCCTGCGGTGGGTATAGACAACGCGATGACCAATCAACTGACGATGAGCATCGCCGCAACACGGACAGGCTCGACAACGACATCCCAGAAAGTGACGTACTCGCATGGGTCTCGTTGACCGAGGTCGGCTCCCCAAGCCGCTCACGCAACTCTTCAACATGGGGCGGTCATACAGTCTGTGGGTCTACCAGTGGGGTCTCGCGTGCTGCGCTATCGAGATGGGCGCCGCGTTCGGTTCGCCCCGATACGACGTTATGCGCCTCGGCGTCATTCCTCTCCCGGCAAGCCCGCGACAAGCGGACCTTGTGGTCATTTCGGGTACCGTCACCGACAAGATGGCTCCGGCCGTCAAGCGCCTGTACGAACAGATGCCAGAACCGAAATACGTCATCAGCATGGGCTCATGTGCCAACTGCGGTGGACCGTACTGGGACAGCTATTCAGTGACGAAGGGCGTCGATCAGATCATCCCCGTCGACGTGTACGTGCCCGGATGCCCACCGCGTCCCGAGGCCCTCCTCGAGGGTGTCGTCCTTCTGCAGCAACGAATCAAGAACGAGGACATGGGCGCGCGTTGGCGCGGCGAAGGTTATGTTGCGCTGAATCGAGGTGAGCCAATTGTCGTCAACTGAGACCCCGGTCGCAGCTCTCCCCGGCGATGCCCTTCGCGAACGCGCTGTCGATCAAGTCCGCAGTGCGCTCGGCGATGCCCTCATCGACAGCCTCGTCAAGCCCGGTGACGATGTGTGGATGCGCGTGACGGCCGATGCTTGGCGCGAAGCGGGTATAGCACTGCGCGATGTGGTCGGCCTCGACTACTTCTGTTTCCTGTCTGCCATCGACTGGATGCCGTCGCCCTACGGTCGCAGTGAAGATGATCCCACCCAGCCACAGGCCGAACGCGACATGACGATCAAGCAGGGCTACACCGGCGGCGACTCGCGATTCCAGTTGTTCGCGAGAGCGTGCAGTACCACGCTTCACTTCGGTGTCACCCTGAAAGCCGACATCGGCGAAGACATGACCATGCCCACTTGGATCCCCTGTTACGCCGGCGCCAATTGGCACGAGCGGGAAGCTCACGAGATGTTCGGCATCAATTTCGCCGGCCACCCGGACCTTCGCAATATGTACCTCCCCACAGGTTTCGAGGGACACCCGATGCGCAAGGACTTCCCGTTGTTGGCACGCATGGTGAAGCCGTGGCCTGGCATTGTCGATGTTGAACCGCTGCCCGGCGAACCTGCCGATGAAGCAGAAGCAGAGGGCGGCGACTCATGACCATGTTGGGTGACCGTCAACGACTGGCATACATCGCGTCGCAAGCTGCCGACGCGCGCCTCAACGTAGAACTCGAAACCGAGGGTATGACCCTCAACATCGGCCCACAGCACCCCGCCACGCACGGAACGCTGCGCATCATCTGCCGCCTCGACGGCGAGCAGGTCGTGTGGGCCGAGCCGTCAGCTGGGTACATGCACCGTGGCTACGAAAAACTCACCGAGGTGCGCTCGTTTCCTCAGGTGACATCACTGGTCAACCGCATCGATTGGCTGGGCAGTTTCGCGAACGAGGTGCCCTTCATTCTTGCGGCAGAGAAGCTGATGAACATTGAGGCGCCGTCACGCGCCCAACACATCCGCACCATTTTGTTCGAACTCAGCCGCATCGCCAACGTGTCGCTCTTCCTCGGTGACCTCGGCGTACAACTCGGCGCGATCACGCCAGTCTTCATGGCGTTCCGCGACCGCGAATACGTCCTCAACCTCATCGAGGGTGCAACTGGCGGCCGATTCCACCCGAACTTCGATCGCATCGGTGGGCTCAAAGACGATCTTCCCAAGGGCTGGATCGACGAAACCCGCGGTGTGATGCGCAAGCTGCGTACGTTCTGTGACGAGATGGAAGATCTGTTGTTCGGCAATGAGATCTTCCAGAGTCGTACGCGTGGTATCGGTGTCATCCCCAAAGATGTGGCTGTGCAGTACGGCCTATCGGGTCCCAACCTGCGTGCGAGCGGAGTCGACTACGACCTTCGCCGCGACCAAAAGATCGCAATGGCGTGGGACAAGATCGACTTCAAGGTCTGGACGCACCCCGACGGTGACAGCTTTGCGCGCTGTTGGATCCGCCTGCAGGAAACTCGCGAAGCAACTCTCATTGTCGAGAAGCTTCTCGACACGTTGCCTGCGGGCCCCGTCATGGCCAAAGTGCCGCGCATCATCAAGGTGCCAGAAGGCGAAGCATGGGTGAGCACAGAGAACCCACTCGGCGAGATGGGTTACTACATCATCAGCAAGGGCGATCTCGGGCCGTTCCGTGTCAAGATCCGTTCCGCGAGTTTCAACAACATCTCGATCGTGCCGTGGTTGCTGCGTGGTGTGTACGTCCCTGACGTGATCACCATTTTGGCGTCGCTGTACTTCATCTTGGGAGACATCGACCGCTGATGATGCTTGCTCTCAACTTTCCGTATTGGGCGCAGTCGCTGCTGCGCGTGCTCGGTGGCCTTGTGGCTGTCCTGCTGCCCGCAGGCACCATCGTCTATGTCTTCTTGTTCAAGATGATGAGCTTTATGCAGAGCCGGCTCGGCCCGATGGAGGCCGGACCGTACGGTTCGATGCAGCTGTTCGCCGAGGTCGGCAAATGGCTACAAAAAGAAGACATCAGACCTGAACGTGCCGACTACTCGATCTTCAAGATCGCACCGTTGATCGTGCTCGCGAGCACGTTCTTGCTCATCGTGGTTGTTCCGTTCGGACCGGATGCATGGTTCACCAACTTCGAGACGGGCGTGTTCTATGCGCTTGCGGTCAGCTCGATCAGCGTGCTTGGCATCCTCATCGCGGGTTGGTCCAGTGCCAACAAGTATTCGCTGCTCGGTGGCCTGCGCGCAGCGGGTCAGCTGATCGCGTACGAATTGCCGATGGTCCTCGCTGTCGTCGGTGTGGTCATCCAGGCCGGCACGATGAACATGCAACAGATCGTGGTCGCGCAGAACGCTGGCGAGATCTTCGGCTGGAACGGCCTCGGCAATCCCTACATCCTCACGCAGTTCATCGGCTTCGCGGTCTTCATGGTCGCGGTTCAGGCCGAATTGACCCAGGCGCCATTCGACATGCCGATCGCCGAGTCCGAACTCGTGTCCGGCTACATGACCGAGTATTCCGGCTTTCGCTTTCTCATCTTCTTCATCGCTGAGTTCGCAACGGCTGGGGTCTTTGCGCTTATTGCATCGGTGCTGTTCCTCGGTGGATGGGGCATCCCGTTCAGCTGGTTCGGATGGCACAGCATCGACCAGGTCGACAACTGGATGAACGTCGTTGGTCCACTGATCATGTTCACCAAGATGATGGGTCTCGTGTTCCTCGTGATGTGGATCCGGTTCAGCTACCCGCGCTTGCGTGAAGATCAGCTGCAGCGGTTTGCATGGAAGGTGTTGATTCCGGTGTCACTTGCCAACATCATGCTCACCGCTGTCTTGAAGGTGGTGTTCTGATGGGCCTCAAGCCAAAGGTTCCTGGCCTCGTGAAGGGTCTCGGGGTCACGTTCAACACGATGATGACCACCATCACCAAGGGCGCCAACACGGTGCAGTACCCGCACGAGAAGGAAGCCCCTCCGATTCGGGCGCGTGGTGTCATTGCTCTGCGTGAGGACAACTGCACGTCCTGCATGCTCTGCG
>JAYTWP010000428.1:0-13827 GCA_043743395.1 Actinomycetota bacterium
GCGCTCGTAATGGCCAGTGGTGCCACCCGCGAGCTCGATGTCCAGGTCTATGTGACGGTCGCCGTGCGTTGGCTGATCCCACGACTGCACTCATTTCGCGCCGCGCACCCCGAGATCATCGTGCGCTTCCACGCGAGTCATCTCGACTGGGAATTCGACGATTCCGCTGGCGACGTAGCGATCGTGTGTACCGATCAACCGCAGCGGTCGCACCTGCATTACACCCACCTGTTCGATGCGCGGCTCACGCCGGTCTGCAGCCCGGCACTCGTGTACGCAGGTGTCGGCCTGCGTCAACCGGCCGATCTTGTGAATCACGCCTTGCTCGAGCTGTACACCGCCGCGGATGAGTGGGCGGTGTGGCTACGCGCGGCCGGTGTGCCCGAGTTGTTCGATCAGAATTCGCCGCGCTTTGATTCGTACCTGCTCGCGATCGAAGCGGCGATGGAAGGCCAGGGCGTCGCTATCGTTCCCCGGTTCCTCGCAGCCAATGACCTCAAGGGTGGTCGTCTGGTGGCCCCGTTCGAGCTCGAGGTTGCACAACCGCGTCGTTGGTACTTGGTGTGTCGCCGCGAGCGTCGTGACGATCCAATGGTTCAAAAGTTTCGTGACTGGTTGCACGCGGAGGTCGCCACTGACCCCGACATGGTCACATCGCAAATGCCAAATCATCAGTAGTGCGGGGGAGTGATCACCCACAGCACTTTGACAGCGATGGTTCCGTGGTTGGCGCACCGGTGCCGCTCGGTGCTCGCAAACGCGAAGCTGTCACCCTTGCGCAGCACAAAATGTTGGTCGCCCACCCAGAGCTCGAGCGTTCCGGACAAGACCATTCCCGCTTCGGCGCCGTCGTGCGAGTAGTACTCACTGTCGGCATCGGGATGGATCGTGCTGATGAGCAGTTCCAGCGGTCCCGACAGGTTCGGCGACAGCAACTCTTCAGTGATGCCCAAGCCGGTGAACGACAAGTTCTGTCGATTCGCCGCACGAACGATGATGTCGCGTTCTTCGGGAGGCCCCTGCATCCCTCGTTGGAAGAACCAGTTCATGTTCACGCCAAGTGCGTCGGAGATCGTCTTCAACACGCCGATGGGGAGGCGCGAAACGTTGCGTTCGATCTGGCTCAGATAGCTCACCGAGATGCCTGCCGCCGTTGCAACGTCGCGCAGGGTGAGACCTTTTGCCTTGCGGAGTTCGCGGAGCCGCTCGCCGATCTCGATATTGGCATCGAACCGATTCGCTGTCCCCGGCACGGTTGCTTCCCGCGCTGTGTGCAGTGCCCTCACCGCCATGGGTTCAGCTCCTCACGCGAAGACTCTTCGGGTCGTAGAACGGCTCGAGTGACACCCGGGCCGGCACTCGCTCGCCGGCGACTTCGAGTTCGTATTGGCCACCGATGACGTATGCCTTGTCCACGAGACCGCTGCTATTGGTGACGTACCCCATGCCGAGCGACGCTGCGACGGTGTGGCCGAACATGCCCGAGGTGATGCGGCCAACGAGGACGTCGTCGCGCCAGATCGGCTCGTTGTGGTACAGCAATCGGTCGGGGTTCTCCAGCGCGAATTGAACCAGTCGACGGTGTACACCCGCTTGCTTCTGTCGCGCGAGCGCTTCACGGCCGATGAAACCATCGGGTTTGGACCACGAGACCACGAAGCCGAGGCCGGCTTCGAGCGGCGTTTCGTCGGGCGAGATGTCGTGGCCCCAGTGTCGATAGCCCTTTTCCATACGGAGTGAGTTGAGCGCGTGGTACCCCGCGTGGCGCATACCGAAGGCCACACCCGCTTCGGTGAGAACATCGAACACGCCGGTTGCGAACTCAGCCGGGATGTACAGCTCCCATCCCAGTTCGCCGACGTAGGTGATGCGGTTCGCCCGTACACGTGCGTAGCCAAGATCGATGATCTGTGACGTTCCGAAGGGAAAAGCCTCGTTGGACAAGTCAGTATGAGTGAGCGTCGACAGGAGATCACGTGACTTCGGGCCCATCAGGGCGAGCACGGCTTGGCTCGATGTGACATCGGTGGCCACGGCATGAGCACCGGCGGGGATGTGGTCCTTCAGCCAGGCCAGGTCGCGCACCTGCGTCGCGGCTGCAGTGATGATGAGATACCGATTGGCTGCTTCACGGGTCACGGTAAGGTCGGCTTCAATTCCACCGGTTTCGTTGAGCCATTGGGTGTACACGATCTTGCCGACCGGCACAGCCACATCGTTCGCGCACACCTGATTGAGGACAGCCTCTGCGTCGTTGCCTTCAAGGATGTACTTACCGAACGACGACTGATCGAACAACGCCACGTTGTTGCGGGCTGCGTTGTGTTCGTCGGCGGAATAGTCGAACCAGTTCTGCCTTCGGTAGCTGTATTCATATTGTGGCGTGACGCCCGCGGGAGCGAACCAGTTGGTGCGCTCCCATCCGGCAACCTCACCGAAACACGCGCCCCGATCTGCGAGGCGGTCGTGTAGTACGGACCGACGCACTCCGCGCGCGGTTTCGGGCTGCCGGTATGGCCAATGCATCGCATACAGCAGACCGAGTGTCTCGACGGTGCGATCGCGCAAGTAGTTGCGGTTGCGTTGGAACGGCATACACCGGCGAACATCGACGTCCCACAGATCCATCGGGGGGCGACCATCGATGATCCAGTCCGCAAGCACCTTGCCAGCGCCTCCCGATGACTGGATGCCGATGGAGTTGAAACCCGCGGCCGTGAAGAGACCCTTCACATCGGGCGACTCGCCGAGCAGGTATCGGTCGTCTGGTGTGAACGATTCGGGGCCGTTGAAGAAGAGGCGAATGCCGGTGTTGGCTAGGAGCGGCATTCGATGCGTGGCTGCCGTTACCAACGGTTCAATGTGTTCGAAGTCTTCTGGCAACGAGTCGAAGCAAAACTCCTCGGGGATGCCGCGCATGCCCCACGGTTTGGCGACTGGTTCGAACCAGCCAACAAGCAACTTGCCTGCGTCTTCCTTGAAGTAGCCGCACCCGTCGGGATCGCGCAGCACCGGCATGTTTGGCGAAAGATCGGGGACGTGTTCGGTGACGATGTAGAAGTGCTCCGCAGCGTGCAACGGCACCACGTCGCCGGCTGCGTCGCCGAGTTCGCGCCCCCACATGCCAGCACAGTTCACCACGACGTCGGCCTGGATATCGCCGCTCGACGTGGTGACGCCAACGGCCCGGCCGTGCTCGACCTTGATCGAATCGACCTTTACGTTCTCGATGATCTTCACCCCATGGGACCGAGCGCCCTTGGCCAGTGCTTGCGTGGTGTCGATCGGGTTCACCACACCGTCGTTGGGCAAATGTACGCCCCCAACGAGATCATCGACCCGCGCCAACGGCACGAGCTCTTTGACTGCCTCCGGCGTGATGATGTCGACCTCGAGACCGAACACGCGCGCCATCGATGCACCCCGCTTGAGCTCCTCGAATCGTTCGTGGTTGGTGGCGATCGAGACTGACCCGCGTTGGTGGAAACCCGTTGCCTGCCCGGTCACTTGTTCGAGCGTGGCGAACAAGTTGGTGGTGTACTGGGCGAGGCGGGTGAGGTTGTGTGTCGCCCGGAGTTGACCCACGAGACCGGCCGCATGCCAGGTTGTGCCGCACGTCAGTTGTTTGCGCTCGAGCAGCACCACGTCGGTACAACCGCGCAGTGCGAGGTGATACGCGACACTGCATCCGACGATGCCTCCGCCGACGATGACGACGCGTGCATGGCTGGGCAGATCTGTCATGAGAACCTCCGGTGGATGGCTGAACCGTGTGAAATTTATGCTTACTATTACACAACCAGAACGCCAAGCACACCGTGGATCTTTGCCACGGCAGGCGATCGACAGTATCGAAGGGGTCGCAATGAGCGAGCGAGCACGAATTGTGATCATCGGGGGTGGCATTGCCGGGTGCAGCGCCCTGTACCACCTCGCAAAGATGGGCTGCACTGATGTGTTGTTGCTCGAGCGAGACGAGCTGACCTCTGGCTCCACCTGGCACGCCGCCGGCAACGTGCCCACGTATTCCACCAGTTGGAGCGTGATGAAGGTGCAGCAGTACACCGCTGCGCTGTATCGAGAACTCGCCAAAGATGAAGACTTCCCGATCAGTTACCACGTCACTGGCTCGGTTCGGCTCGCGCACAGTTCCGAACGCATGGCCGAGTTTCGCCACGTGAAGAGCATGGCTCGCGCCAACGGGATGGAGTACGACGTGCTGACGCCAGCGGAACTCGTCGAGCGCTATCCGTTGGTCAAGACCCACGATCTCGAAGGTGCGTTGTGGGATCCACTCGACGGTGACATCGATCCGTCACAGGTCACCCAGGCAATGGCGCGTGCCGCGCGGGCGATGGGGTGCCATGTCCGTCGAAACGAGCGTGTCGTCGGCCTGCGTCAACATCCGAATCACGAGTGGACTGTCACGACCGACAACGCCGAGATCGACTGCGAGATCGTCGTGAACGCGGCGGGCTACCGGGCCGGTGAAGTCATGGATCTCATCGGCCGCCATCTGCCGATCATGACGATGTCGCATCAGTACTTGGTGACCGAGGAGATCGACGAACTCGCCGCCCGCCATGAACCGCTGCCGCTGCTGCGCGACCCTGATACGTCGTATTATCTCCGCCAGGAACGCCACAGCTTCATCCTCGGGCCATATGAGTGGAGCGCGACGCCGATGTGGCGTGATGGCATTCCCGATCAGTTCGCGAACATGCTGTGGTCTGACGATCTCGAGCGCCTCGAGAAGCAGATCCTCGATGCCGGCGAACGAGTACCGGTGCTCGGCGACGCCGGCATCGCGCGTGTTGTCAACGGCCCCATTCCGTACGCGCCAGATGGCAACCCCTATATGGGTCCCGAGCGCGGCTTGCACAACTTCTTCCATTGCAACACCTTCAGCTTCGGCATCGCCCAAGGTGGTGGTGCAGGCAAGGCAATCGCCGAGTGGATTCTCGAGGGTCGGCCCGAGTTCGACCTGTGGGGCATCGACCGCCGCCGCTACAAGGCCTACGCAACGACGCAGTACACGGTGGACAAGGCCGTTGAGGTGTATCAGAACGAATACGCGATGGGCTTTCCGTTCGAGGAACGCCCCGCGGGTCGCCCTGCGTACACGTCTCCACTGTACGAAACGCTGCTCGCGAAGGGTGCTTCGTACGGTGCTCGGGGCGGCTGGGAGCGGCCCACGTACTACAACCCGAAGGGCATCGACATCGATCACACGTTGTCGTTCTTCCGGCGCAATGGCTGGCGGCCACTCGTGGCCAACGAGGTGCATGCGGCACGCAACGGTGTGGCGGTTCTCGATCTCCCGGGATTCACCAAGATCAACATCGAGGGCCCGGGCGCAGAGTCATATCTCGATCGGTTGTTGTGCTCAAAGCTGCCCAAGCTCGGCCGAGTCGGACTCGTGTACGCGCTTCTTCCAGACGGCAAGGTGCTCAGCGAGTTCACACTGACGCGCATCGCCGACGATCACTTCTACGCCGTCGGGGCGGCTGGTGCCGAGTGGCACGATCTCGATGTCCTCGAGAACGCTTTGCCCACCGGTGGCTCTGTCCGGCTCAGCAACATCACCGCGGAGTACGGCTCTCTCATCGTGGTGGGCCCTCGGTCCCGCGAGGTGCTGGCTCAGGTCACGACCACGCCGCTCGACAATGCGTCGTTCCCATGGCTGTCGGCAACGACGATCGATACAGCTGTTGGCCCGGTCATGGCGCTCCGTGTGAACTACGTGGGGGAGCTCGGCTGGGAGCTGCACGCTTCCAACGATCAGATGGTGGCGCTGTACAACGCGGTCTGGGCAGCAGGCGCGCAGTTCGACATCGCGGACATGGGCATCTACGCCGTCGACAGCCTTCGCCTCGACAAGTGCTACCGCGGATGGAAAGTCGATCTCGAGATCGGTTTCTCGCCGTTCGACGCTTCGCTCGACCGTTTCGTCGATTTGTCCAAGCCTGACTTCGTCGGACGCAACGCGCTGATTGCTGAGAAGGAGAAGGGTTCCGCGTACCGGTTCGTGCCGATGACGCTCGATCACGCTGGCGATGCCGATGCACCATTTTGCGCGTCGGTGTTCAGCGGCGATACGCGAATTGGCATCGTCACATCTGGAGGTTGGAGCTTTACCCTCGACACGAGCGTCGCTCTGGCGTACGTGCATCCCGAATTTGCCGCTCCGGGTACCGCACTCGAGATCGAGATCTTTGGTCAGAGGCAAGCCGCGACGGTTGCGCTCGAGCCAATCTTCGATCCGCGTAACGAGCGACTTCGCTCCTAACCGAAGGCGTGCACGACACCGTCACGCCGCGTCGGCAAGCAGCCCACACGAGGTCGTGCACGTCTAACATCCACCGATATGGACACTGGTGACGCAGACGACGGACGTGAGCAGCGGTTCCGTGCCGAGGCGGACGCGGGCGACGTCGTGGCAATGTGTGCTCTCGGCGTGCTGCTCGACGAACGTGGGCACGTCGACGCAAACAACGGCGCCGAGCATTGGTTCGGTTTGGCGGCGAGCGCTGGTAACGCCGACGCAATGTACGGTCTGGCCGTTTTGCGCTACGAACGTGGCGTCGTGCAGGGTGACGATGGCGCCGAACATTGGTTCCGAAAGGCTGGAGAGGCCGGACTCGCAAGCGCGATGAGCAACCTTGGATCGCTGCTCAACGAGCGCGGTTTGGTCGATGGAGCTGATGGCGCTGAGGACTGGTACCAGCGCGCAGCCCTGGCTGGTGACACGGTCGCGATGTACAACCTCGGGGTGTTGCGCGACGAGCGCGGCATCTTTGATGGTGATGACAGCGCGGAGAGTTGGTGGCTCAAGGCGGCCAATGCTGGGGACGCTGTGGCGATGTACAGCCTTGGTGTTGTACGTGGTCAGCGTGGTTTGATCGACGGTGATGATGGTGCGGAGTTCTGGTTCCGCCGTGCGGCCGATGCTGATAACGCGGATGCGATGTATGGCCTCGGGCGGCTCAACGACCAGCGCGGCGTTGTCGAGGGTGACGACGGTGCCGAGTTCTGGTTCCGAAGGGCAGCCAACGCCGGACATGTTGGTGCTATGTACGGGCTTGGTGTGCTGCGCGACGATCGCGCCGCTGTCGATGGCGGTGCTCGCGCCGAGTATTGGTATAGGGGTGCGGCCAAGGCGGGCCATGCGACGGCGATGTATCGGCTCGGCCGACTTCGCTACGACCGTGGCGTCGTAACAGGTGGCGACGGCGCAGAGCATTGGATGAGGCGTGCCGCCGAAGCCGGAGACGCCGATGCCATGTACAGCCTCGGCGTCTTACGAGGCCAGCGCGGCGTGATCGATGGCGACGACGGTGCAGAAATGTGGTGGCTCCGAGCTGCGAGTCTTGGCGACGCTCACGCGATGTTGGGCCTTGGTGCTTTGCGCGAAGAGCGCGGTGTGATCGACAGTGATGATGGCGCCGAGTACTGGTGGCGCACGTCCGCCGGCATAGGGAACGCTGAGGCGATGAATCGCCTTGGTTCGCTGCGCAAGTCTCGTGGCGAGTTGGCTGGTGACGATGGGGCTCAATTTTGGTTTCGTTTGGCGGCCGACGCCGGCGACCCCGAGGCGATGTACAACCTCGGTCTGATGCGTAGCGAGCAGGGCGTGATCGACGGTCTCGATGGCTCTGAGCATTGGTTCGGACGCGCGTGTGATCTCGGCGTGCGACGTGCCTGCGAACGCCTGCGTCGATGACCCCTGCCTGACCCCCAAGAGGGCGATCCCGATCGCGGCGCGAATGACGGCGCCCGGAAGCTACTGAGACCGGGGGCGCTGCTTTCTGCTACAACACTGTCATGCGTTCTGCGATCGCCTCCCTCGACCATCTCGTGCTCGCGACGCCCGAGCTGCAGCAGACCTCTGAGTGGCTCAGCGAGGCAACAGGGGTGCATCCATCTCCCGGCGGACCGCACGTGGGGCGCGGCACCCGAAACGTGCTGTGTTCGCTCACGCATTCCAGCTACCTCGAAGTGATCGGTCCAGATTCCGATCAACCGGCACCGGCGAATCCGCGACCATTCGGTATCGACGATCTGAGCCATCCAGCAATGGTGGGGTGGGCAATTGCTGTGCCGGACATCGACGCAGCCATCGCGTCCGCACAACGCCTTGGGTACGACCCAGGTCCGGCTGCAACCATGCAGCGCAAGCGCCCCGACGGTGTGGTGCTCGACTGGCGACTCACGATCTCGACCTCGGTCACGGTGCCCTTCCTAATCGAGTGGAACACCTTGTTGCACCCCGCCAAAGATGCCGCGCCCGGCCTCGAACTGGTCGAGTTGCGTGCTCGCCATCCGCGTCCGATCGCGCTCGCGAATGTCTTGGAGGCACTTGGCATCAACATGGGTGTCGAGCGCGGTCCCGAAGCGTTGCTCGTGCAACTGACCGGACCCCGTGGTTCGATCTGGTTCGCCTAACAGTTCGTCCTGAACGCGGTGCTGGTCCACAGACGAACGCCACCAAGGATGCCCGCGTTCGGATCGATGATCGATGCTTTCGGACCGAGATCAATCGTGAGCCGCGATGCATTGCCGCCGCCCACGTAGAGAGAGTCGTAGAAGAACAGTGCGTCGAGCACGCGGATGGTGCGTGCTACGCGACGGTTCCACTGCTTGTTGCCCACCCGTTTGCGGGCCGCATTTCCGATGTAATCGTTGTAGGTGACGTCGTGGAACAGAGGATGGTGCGAGAGTTCGAGTCGTGGGCCCAGGTGACCATCTTCGAAGACAGCGTTGCCCATGCCGGTACCCAACGTGATGACCAATTCGACGCCGTGTCCGCTGACGACATCGAGGCCTTGTAGATCGGCATCGTTGATAACCCTGCAGGGCTTGCCGAGCTTGGTCGCGAGTGCCGCTGCAAGATCGAATTGATTCCACGCCGCGACCAGTTTCTTGTCGGTGGACGAACCCGGACCATGCTTGGTGATGAAATGCGGTGCCGACAACGTGAGCCCATGACGGACGACTCCGGGGAAGCCGACTGACACGCGATCGAACGAGCCGAGCGGCGCAGTGAGACTCACGAGCGTGTCCGTCAGCATTTCAGGAGTGCACGGGTAGGTCGTTTCGACTCGAACGCGCTCACTGATCATGCTGCCGACGTGGTCGAGTAGCGAGGCTTTGAGGCCGGTACCGCCGATATCGATGGCGAGAGTGACGGGTGCCTTGCGAGGGGCGCGGGGTGCGGCCATGCGCAAACGGTACAGCGGTAACGTGCTCTCATGCGCGCGATCACCGTCATCGCCGGTTCCCCCGGTTCTGCTGAGCTCACCGACATGCCCGAACCGCCGGTCGACGACGGCCCCATTGTCGTGGAGACGATGAGCATCGGGGTGTGTGGCACCGATCTCGAAATCGTGCACGGCGACTACGGCACCGCTCCCGAGGGATCAGATCGACTGATCATCGGCCATGAATCGCTGGGCCGGGTCATTGATGCCCCTTCGGACAGTGGTTTCGCGCGGGGCGATCTCGTCGTCGGTATTGTCCGCCGCCCCGATCCAGTGCCGTGCCCGAACTGCGAGATCGGCGAATGGGACATGTGCCGCAATGGTCGATACACCGAGCGGGGCATCAACGCTCGACACGGTTTCGCAAGCGAGCGCTACCGAATACGGCCCGAGTACGCGGTGAAGATCGATCCGTCGCTTCACCGAGTCGGTGTGCTGCTCGAACCCGCCAGTGTGGTCAGTAAGGCATGGGAGCACATCGAACGCATTGGTCAACGTGGGCGTTGGAATCCGTCTCGCGTGCTCATCACCGGTGCAGGTCCAATCGGTCTGTTGGCCGCACTCATCGGCACGCAGCGCGGACTCGATGTGCACGTCTTCGACCGCGTGACTGATGGCCCGAAGCCACAGCTCGTTGCCGACCTCGGCGCCAAATACCACACCGAGTCGATCGACACTGCGTGCGGCGGGGCCGACGTCGTGCTCGAGTGCACCGGCGTCTCGCAACTCGTGCTAGGAGTCCTCGGCAAGACCGCACCCGATGGCATTGTGTGTCTGACCGGCGTGTCCTCGGGCGGCCGTGACTTCCCAATCGATGCCGGTCAGGTCAATCGAGATCTCGTTCTCGGCAACGAGGTCGTGTTCGGCTCTGTCAACGCCAACCGACGTCATTATGAAGCCGCGGCTGCAGTATTGGCCAAGGCCGACGTCGGCTGGCTCGAGCGACTCATCACGCGTCGTGTGCCACTCACGAATTGGGCCGACGCGCTGGTGCGCCAACCAGACGACGTCAAAGCAACAATCGAGTTTTCGATCTAGCGAACAGTTGGCTTGCCCTTGCCGTTGGCCAAGATCGCAGCGACGAGCGCGGTCCAGCCGGTCTGATGTGCGGCGCCGAGACCTGCACCCGTGTCACCGTGAAAGTACTCGTGGAACGGGATCAGGTCGTGCAGGGCTGGGTCGCTCTGCAATCGCTCGATCGTTCCGAAGACGGGTCGACGACCGTCGGAGTCGTTGAGAAAGATCGACACCAGTCGACGGTCGAGCTCGTCGGCGATGTCGCTCAGACGCTTGAGATCGCCAGAGCCCGTCGGGAACTCAATGGTGAACTGATCACCGAGGAACGACTCATAGCGTCGAAGCGCTTCGATGATGATGTAGTTCACCGGGAACCAGATGGGGCCACGCCAATTCGAGTTGCCGCCGAACAGCGGTGACATCGATTCGCCGGGTTCGTAATCGACTCGTGAAACCACACCTCCGATCTCGATCGAGAATGGATGCTCGCGATGCTCCGCCGAGAGCGCGCGGATGCCGAATGGCGACAAGAACTCGTCTTCCGCGAAGAGCCGGGTCAGTAGTCGCACGAGCTGATCTGGATCGACGATCGCGAGTAACTCGGCTGGTGCTGTGGCGTGCTCGGGCGAGCGTGTGATGTAGTCGCCGTACTGCGGTTTGTTCGCCCGGAACCATGCGAGGCGTGACGCGAAATCGGGGAGCGCGGCCAGCGTGGAGTCGCGTACGATCGTCGTCGCGGCCAATGGCAACAGGCCGACGATGGATCTGACCCGAAGCGGATCGCGGGTGCCGTCGTGCAGGTGGAGCATGTCGTAGAAGAAGCCGTCGTCTTCGTTCCATAGGCCGGATTCGTGAATTGCCTTTGCGATGTAGGAGAAGTGCTCGAAGAACTTTGTCGCGAGGTCCTCATACGTGTCGTCTTGCTGGGCGAGTTCGAGCGCGATGTCGAGCAGGTTGAGGCAGTACATGCCCATCCACGCCGTGCCGTCGGCTTGTTCGAGATGTCCGTTTACCGCTGGAAGCGCCGACCGGTCGATCGGGCCGATGTTGTCGAGACCGAGGAACCCACCCTCGAAGACGTTGTTGCCTTCCTCGTCCTTTCGGTTCACCCACCACGTGAAGTTCAACAGCAGTTTGTGGAAGACGCGCTCGAGAAAGTCATGGTCGGTGCCACCGTCGATCTCGAAGACCCGCAATGCGGCCCACGCATGGACGGGCGGGTTCACATCGCCGAACGACCACTCGTACGCGGGCAACTGACCGTTGGGGTGCTGATACCACTCGCGGCAGAGCAGCAGGAGTTGCTGTTTCGCAAACACGGAATCGACGTGCGCGAGCGCCACACAGTGGAAACCCAAATCCCACGCTGCGTACCACGGGTACTCCCACTTGTCGGGCATGGAGATGACGTCGGCGTTGTTGAGATGGCGCCACGCCGAATTGCGCCCGAGCTTGCGTTCGGCGGGCGGCGGGTCCTGGCCAGGATCGCCGTCCAGCCAACGCTCGACATCGAAGTGGTAGAACTGCTTGCTCCACAACAGCCCGCTGAAGGCTTGTCGCAAGACGAGTCGCTCGTCGTCGCTTTCTGTGTGACTGCTCAGGGTCGCGTAGTATTCGTCGGCCTCGCCCGACCGGGTTGCCAGAATGGCGTCGACCACTGCCGGTTCGCTGGTGCGCGGCGTCGGAGCGAGACGGACGTAGACGGATGCGCTCTCGCCGGCATCAACAGTGAGTGTGTGCCAGAACGCTGCCTTCGTGCCGGTCCTCTCGGGGCTGCATGTGTTCAGTCCATGGACAACGTGATCGTTGATCGCGTCCTTTGGGTATGCGCCAGCGACGATGTCGTCGGGCGAGTCAGAGAATCGTGTGGCGTTCGTCTCGTTGTCGCAGAACAACACTGTTGGCTCACCGGAACTCGTGACCGACCAATGACCCACGACGGGATGGTCGATGATGACGGTCGTGTCGGTGCCGTCGTCCGTCGCCCCCTCAGTGATGATCGGGCGATCTGCCCCCGGCTTCCACGACCACGTGTTGCGACACCACACGGTCGGCAGAGCATGCAGGGTTGCCGAGTGCTCGCTCACGTTACGCACCGTCAGTCGGACGCAAAGGTCGTCGTGATCAGCTTTGGCATAGTCGGCCGTGATCTCCCAATACCCGCTGTCGAGGATGCCGGTATCGATGAGTTCGTATTCTGGATCGAGGCGCGAACGCTGTCCGTTGGTGTTCACGAGGTCCAGGTACGGGAACTCGGCGATCGGGTACACGTATCTCCAACGCATCGACGAATGAGTTGGTGTTGAATCGAGGTACCACCACAGTTCCTTCGCATCCTCGCCGTGGTTGCCCTCGGTGCCGCTCAGACCGAAAATGCGTTCCTTCAGAATCGGATCGCGACCATTCCAAAAGGCGAACGCCAGACAGATGGTCTGCTGCTGATCACAGATGCCACCCAGCCCATCCTCGCTCCAGCGATAGGCACGGCTACGCGCGTGATCGTGTGGAAAGTACGCCCATGCTTGCCCATCGGCGCTGTAGTCCTCGCGAACGGTGCCCCAGGCGCGTTCGCTGAGGTACGGACCCCAACGCAACCACTGGTGGCGATCGCCGTGAAGTCGCTGATGCTCCGCACTTGTGGCGGCGGGGCGAACGCGTTCTGCTTCACCATTCATGGGACCCGATTCTGCAGCGACACGAAGATCGTACCGCCCAGTCGATCGACCGTGATTCCAGCCCAACGGCGCACGCCGTTCACCTGGCGCGATGACCGAGTGCACTCGCCATACTTCTGCGGACTGCCCATTGCCGGACACAGAGGTGCCCATGGCCGAGCTACTGCCCACAACCGTGCTGCCCGACGAAAGATTCGGCGATGATGACCGACGTCGGCTTCATGTCCAGCGTCTCGAGCACGCGCGCGCCCACATGCGCGCGCGTGGCGTCGGCGCCATGGTCTTGCTCGATCCTGTGAGCATCCGCTACGTCACTGGCTCCAGCAACACGGAGAACTTCTCGGTGCGGGTGCCGGCACGGTACCTGCTGGTGCTCGAACCCGGACCCACGGTGCTCTACGAGTACCGTGGCTTCGAGCATCTCGGGCGCAGCCTGCCCACGGTGACCGAGGTGCGACTCGCCGAAGGACTCGACGTCGTGTCCTCCGATAACGACCTCGACGCAGCGTGCCGCAGATTTGCTGATGAGATTGTGGGTGTCATCCGCAATGTCGACCGGTCCATCGATCGCGTGGCCATCGACCGCCTACCGTTCCAGGCCGTCGATGAGTTGCGTGGACACGGCTTCATGCTCACCGATGCGCATCAGGTGCTCGTGCCCGCCCGCGTCCGCAAGTTACCCATCGAGATCGACTTCATGCGCGAAGCGATGCGCCGCACCGAACTGGCCGTCGCCGAGATGGAGCGAGTGCTCGTGCCTGGGGTAACCGAGGCGGAGGCGTGGGCCACATTCCACCGTGGCCTCATCGCTCGCGAGGGCGAATACACCGCCAGCCGGTTGTTCCAGAGCGGCCCGCGCACCTACCCCTATTTCC
>JAYTWP010000429.1:0-2486 GCA_043743395.1 Actinomycetota bacterium
GATGACTACTGTCGCCTGAGAAGCGGCGCGAGGAGTCAACAACATGAGCGACAACGACATCAAGCAGATGGTGGCGGGCTTGCCGACACCCAGCTTCGAAAACCCTGCTTTCGTGACCCCCATCGAGCTCGCCAAGGCGACCGTGGCAATCGTGACGACCGCTGGTATTCACACCACGGATCAGCCGGGGTTCACCGCGCGCGACACCAGCTACCGGGTGCTCGATGGCGCCGCACGCAATCTCGAAATGGGCCACTGGAGCCCCAACTTCGATCGAGCCGGATTTGCTGCTGACATCAACGTTGTCTACCCCGTCGATCGGCTTGCCGAGTTGGCCGCTGAAGGAACCATCGGTCGGGTCGCACCACGCCACATTGCGTTCACGGGCAATCAGGACGAGACGATGACGACCATGCGCATCGACAGCGGCCCCGCCGCAGCTGCGCTGCTGAAGGCCGACGGCGTCGACATTGTTGTCTTTACTCCCGTTTGACCGCTGTGCACGCGCACCGTGAGTGCGCTCGCCCATGTGTTCGAAGCAGCCGGTCTCGCCACTGTTGTGCTCGCCAGTATTCGTGCGCACGTCGAACGCATCGAGCCGCCGCGAGCGTTGTACTGCGACTTCCCGTTGGGACGCCCGCTCGGCCGCCCGAACGACACCGACTTCCAGCACCGCGTTTTGGCCACCGCCTTCAACATGCTGTCGGCCACGCACGGCCCGGTGTTGAACGATTTCGACGAATCGGTCAGCGACGACGGAGCGCAGGTCCTCGCATGCACGTTGCCACCACGACTCTTTGCCGATGTGCTAGCCGCCGCCGATGAAGCACATGCTCTCCTCGCCGCCTACGCGCGCACGGTAGCGATGAACGACGGGCGCACGAGCGTCGGCAGATCGATCACACCACAACAAGTGCCCGAGGCATTGAAGGCCTTTCAACGCATCATCGATGGCGTGGCGTGGAAGCAGGCCGACATGCCCGGGGGAAAGCCCACCGAGGCATCTCTCGATATTCGCGTCTTCTATGCCGAAGCCGCACTATCGCTTGCTGACACTTCGGTCGGGCGCGAGCCCGGGGCGTGGTCGACCGATACGTGGTTCTACGAACGGACCGAAGCGGGCAAGTTGATGCTTGCGGCGAAGGCCGCCTTGAAAGCCGCAGACGCTCCCTTCGGCCTCTGGTTCTACCTCACCCCGATGGATCGCTGAACGCGGGCGCGCGGCAGGCCGAGAGCGTGGCAGGCTATTGACATGGCGTGGCTGATCAGTGAGGCGCGAGTGTTCGCCTCGGTGGATATTGCCGATGACCGTCGGGCCCGGATGAAGGGTCTGCTCGGTCGCACCGGCATCGAGGGTGGACTTGTCATCCCGTCGTGTCGTTGGGTGCACACGATCGGCATGCGCTTCCCCCTCGACGTTGCCTACGTCAATTCCGACAATGTCGTCATCAAGACCGAGACATTGCGCCGACACCGCGTCGGGATGCCGGTACCTCATGCGCGAATGGTGATCGAGGCGGAGGCCGGTGCCTTCGAGCGATGGGGACTCAAGGTCGGCGATCCGCTGGAGATCCGCGACACAGATCCGGGCATCATCCACTGACCGATGGGAACCCTGCTGCTCGTTGCCACACCAATCGGAAATCTCGGAGACCTCTCTCCCCGCGCAATTGCAGCGCTGCAGAACAGCGCTCTGATTTGCTGCGAGGACACCCGCCGAACCGGCGGTCTTCTGTCGCACTTCGGTATTCACGGCGTGCGTATGGCAATCGCCAACGAACACACAGAGGTGGCGCGGATCGAAGAGGTCCTCAACCTTCTCGCCGCCGGCGAGACCGTTGCGCTTGTCACCGATGCAGGCACACCAGGCATCAGTGATCCGGGCGAACGGTTGGTCCGCGCTGCAATCGACCATCACCACACGGTGTCCGCGATTCCCGGACCATCCGCCGAGGTGATGGCACTCGTCATCTCCGGTCTACCCAGCCGTCGCTACGTGTTCGAAGGATTCCTGCCGCGTACTGGCGCCGATCGAGCAGAGCGTCTCCGCGAGGCGACGAGTGAGTCCCGAACGGTGGTGCTGTACGAGGCACCCCACCGCTTGGCGCGAACGCTCGCAGACTTGCACTCGATCTGTGACGATGATCGCCGCGTCGTGCTCGCTCGCGAACTCACCAAGCTGCACGAGGAAGTGTGGCGCGGCACGCTCGGCGAAGCATGTTCCCACGTCGCCGCCCGCGAACCTCTCGGCGAATACGTCATCGTGCTCGAAGGCGCAGCGCCGCGAGCGGCGTCAACAGACGACGAGATTCGCGCGGCACTTGTTGCTCAACTCAGCGTTGCGACGAGCAAGAAGTCAGCCGTTGCCAACGTGGCCCAACGATTGAACGTACCGAAGAACAGGGTCTATGACATCGCGTTGTCGATATCGGCTCAGCCCCGCGGCAGCAGCGCGAGCTGACGACTTTGCACCACCAGCGTGCCGG
>JAYTWP010000430.1:0-5975 GCA_043743395.1 Actinomycetota bacterium
CCCAACGAACTTCGGGCCCGATCCGCCCTCACCCTGTGCACCGTGGCAACTCATACAACCGGCCTGCTGCGCCACGGTGCGTCCAATTCCGGCCTCGCCGGTGAGTTCCTCGGCAGGGTCCGGCGCGCACGCGCTCAGCATGATCAATGTGCTGGCAACCACAACAGGGACGAGACCGAGCAACGTGCGAGACATGGGCAACGGCATGGACCCGATCTTACGGTTGGACGGTGGCGGGCGTTGACAACCCGGGCGTGCTTTGACATGCTCGCCGGGTGACCAGCATTGGTGATCTCAACCACACTTCGACGCGTCCGTTGATGCCGGTCACCGACGCCACCCTTCCCGGAGGCTGGTCTCTCGAGCCGCTGACCGGAACCCTTGGGGCAATCATCCATGGCGCCGATCTCGCAAGCGAGTTCTCCGACGACGAAGTGGCTGTCGTTCGTGAAGCATTGCTCGTATTTCGGGTCGTGTTCTTTCGCGATCAGCACATCTCGCCGCGCCAACACGTTCAATTCGCACGTCGATTCGGCGAGCTCACACCAGCGCATCCATTACTCGGTGGCCTCGATGACGATCATCCCGAGGTGCTCGTGCTCGACAGCAGCGACTATCCGCTCGGAGTCGGGAGTCGCGGCAACGGCACTAGTTACAACAATCGTTGGCACACAGACGTCACGTTCTCTGAACGACCACCGATGGGCACGATCCTTGCCGCACGCCAAATCCCGCCACGTGGTGGTGACACACTCTGGGCCGATCTCGTCGATGCGCACGCCACACTCTCGCCGCCGATCCAGCAACTGCTGCGCGGGCTCTCGGCTGTGCACAGTGCGAGTGGCACGTTCGATCGTTTCCGGAATGACGATCCGAGCGGCGAACAACAGCGTCGCCTCGCCGCGTTGTTGCCCGTGATCCATCCGGTTGTACGCACGCACCCCGAAACTGGTGAGCGCGGACTCTTCGTGAACGAGACATTCACGCAGAGCATCGTGGGTTTCAGTCCGGCCGAGAGCGACGCGATCCTGCAAATGCTGTACGCGCATACGGTCGAGCCCGAACGTGTCGTGCGCTGGAAGTGGCGAGATGGCGATGTCGCCTTCTGGGACAATCGCGCCACGGCCCACTACGCCGCAGCCGACTATGGCGATCACCGCAGGATCATGCACCGCGTGACCGTTGCGGGTGAACCGCCGATCGGGATCGACGACAACTAACAACGCGTGTCGCCAACGCTTCACTCTTGACGAAGCGACGATTCGGGCACCAGCGATCTACCATCGAATGCATGGAATTTGCCTGGACACCCGAGCAGATCGAACTCCGCGAGCGGGCACACACCGTTGCCTCAAGCGCTGTTGCCAGATTCGGCCGTCACAATGACAGCTGGATCAACGGCTATAGCAAGGAGTTCGCAAAGGAGATGTCGAGCCACGGCTGGATCGGCATGACCTGGCCCACAGAGTTCGGTGGTGGCGGCCGCCCGGCAATCGAGCGTCTGATCGTTGGAGAAGAACTCATCGCCGCCGGTGCACCGATTGCGGCGATGTGGTTCGCTGATCGACAGATGGGACCAACGCTGATTGCGTACGGCCGACCGGATCAGCAAGCCGAGTTCCTGCCGAAGATCTTGAGTGGCGAGACGACGTGGTGCATCGGCATGAGCGAACCGAACGCGGGCAGCGACCTGGCCGGACTGACCACGAGCGCCGTGCGAGACGGCGACGATTGGGTCATCAACGGGCAGAAGATCTGGACGAGTTTTGGCGAGGTTGCCGACTATTGCTACCTCATTTGCCGAACCAGTAAAGAGGGCCCTCCCCACGCCGGCATCAGCGAGATCATCGTGGCGATGAATACCGCGGGCATCGAGGTTCGCCCGATCAAAGACATGACCACGAATCGTCACTTCTGCGAGGTCTTCTTCACCGACGTTCGCATTCCGGTGATCAACCTCGTGGGCACCGAGGGCGCGGCGTTCAAGCAGACGATGCGCCAGCTCGAACACGAGCGCGGCGGAATCGATCGGCTCGTCAGCAACTACGCGCTCTACCGGCTGGCACGCGAACGCGCCAATGGCAGTGACCCACTCGTGCGTCAAGAGATTGCCGCGCTCGAGATTGCGTATCGCATCGGCCGCATCCTCGTCATCCGAGAAACGCTTCGGCAGGCGCCTGCAGGTTTCAGCGCGGCCACGAAATGCTTCTGCACGGAGCACGAAGTACGCGTGGCCGATTTCGTTTCACGCGTCCTCGGTCCCGAGGCGATGTTGTGGAATCAAGTCACGCAGGGACTCTCGTACGCTCCGGGTTACACGATCATGGGCGGCACCTCGAACGTGATGCGCAACATCCTTGGCGAGCGCGTGTTAGGTCTGCCCCGTTAGTTAGCCAGCGTTAGTTAGCCGGCGTTGGCCAAACTCACCAGCACCAGCGCACCGATAGCCAACGCCATCCCGAACGCTTGAGATTTCGAGACGCGCTCACGGTCGAGTCCGAAGGCGAGACAGACCGTGCTCACCGGATAGAGGGCGGCGACGACTACGACGATCGAGAGCAATCCGCGGCGAACTGCGAGCAGGTACAGCACGTTTGCACTCATGTCGAGACCGCCGGCAAGCGCCGCAAGCCGCCACATCGGGACGCGTTCGGACCGGGCCGGACTCGCTAGATTCGGCACGACATCTGTCGTGGGGGGCACGTCTGCTGCGCTCGTGCGTAAGCGTCGCGTTGCGATCACGAAGCAACCAATCAAGGTCACCGACACGAGTCGTGATGCGACGAGCGGCCACATTCCGCTGCCGTGAGACGTGCGACCCAAAGCAATGAAGATGACGGCAAACCCAAAACCCGCTACGAACGCGAGCGCCACTGTGAGCCGCGACGTGTGGGTGTGTCGAGTGCCGACGGCGCCGCTCACGAGCGCCACGGCGATCACGGCGAGAGCCATGCCCGCGTAGGCAGCACCGCTCGGACGCTCGCCTGATATGAGGCCATACGCCACCGGCAGCGCTGCGCTCGTAACGGCCGTGATGGGGGCGACGACCGTCATCGCGCCGTGTGACAGCGCGTGGTAGAACGCGCCGAGCGCAACGGCGCTCGCGACGCCCGCGAGACCTCCCCATAACCAATCACGCCAGGCCGGCACCGCGGTAGCCATGATCGCCACGACGAGCACGCCGACCGCCAGGCTCGTGGCCTGACCGATGAGCGCCACAATCGTGCTCGTTGTCCGCCGCGACGCGCGTCCCCCGCAGTAGTCAGCCACGCCGTACACCACGGCACAGGCAAAGGCGAACAGGATCGACACGACATACAGTCAACCGGCTGACTACGGTGGCGCACCATGCAACATGTTCGATTTGGTCGCACAGGTCTGCGTGTTTCCCGGCTGTGCTTGGGCACCATGACGTTCGGCTATCAGTGCGACGACGACACGTCGTTCGCGATTCTGGACGCTGCGGATGCGGCGGGAATCACCTTCATCGATACTGCTGACGTGTATCCGCTCGGGGCGCCGGCGTCGCTGTTCGGCCGCACCGAAGAGATCGTCGGCCGATGGCTGCACGGTCGTCGCGAAAATTACATTGTCGCGACGAAGTGCTTCTTCCCCACCGGCCCCAACCCGTGGGACGGCGGCAACTCGCGCAAGAACATCATGCGCTCCATCGACGCTTCCTTGCGCCGCCTTCAGACCGACTACATCGACCTCTACCAACTGCACGGCTACGACACCAACACACCAATCGACGAAAGCCTGCAAGCGCTCGACGACCTCGTGAAGGCTGGCAAAGTTCGCTATGCCGGCTGCTCCAACTTTCTCGCGTATCAGGTGGCTCGTTCGCTCGGCCGCAGCGAGGTCCTTGGTACGGCGCGCTTCGATTCGGTGCAACCTCGATACAACTTGCTCTTTCGCGAAAACGAGCGTGAGCTACTGCCCCTGTGCGCAGATGAATCGGTCGCTGTCATACCGTATAACCCACTTGCCGGTGGCTTCCTCAGCGGCAAGCATCGTCCCGGTGAGCCGACGCCCGGTGGGCGTTTCACCCTCGGCCACGCAGCTGGCAGGTATCAGGAGCGGTACTGGAACGATCGCATGTTCGAGGCGATCGACGAACTCCGGCCGCTCGCTTCGGAGGCGGGCATGTCAATGGCGACGATGGCCGTGCAGTGGGTTTTGGCGAACCCGACGATCACGAGTCCGATCATCGGAGCCAGTCATCCGGGCCAACTCGCCGACGTTGTCGCGGCCGAGGCCACGCCCATCGATCCAGAACTGAAGGCCACCCTCGACAGCCTGACGTACGAGTTCCGTTTTGGCGACAACGCGCGCTGATTCCGTCGGCATCGCCGAACAGTCAGCGAACAATCGGCTGGCAGAGCTGTACGTCTGAACTGCGCACGCGGGTAGCCCGCCAGCCGTACACGCCTGCCGCACATGCGGCCAGTGCGCCAACGAGCACACCGAACCGCGGGCCGAACACCTGACAGACAGCCCCAAGGATGGGGCCGCCGATGGGTGTGCTGCCAAGGAACACGATGGCCTGTAGCGCGAGCACCCGTCCACGCATCGCCGGATCTGCACGCATCTGAACAAGCGCCGTCGACGAGGTCATGAACGCGATGCTCGACGCACCGACCAACACTCCGATCGGAAACGTGATTGCAAGATTCGGAGTGACCGCGAGGAGCAACATCGCGCCACCAAATGCCATCGCCGAAACCACGACGTGACGAACCTCGATCGAGACGCGGCGCGCCGAAAGTAACGCGCCGGCGAGCGAACCGATGCTGATCACCGAATACACCAACGTGAAGGTCCGGTCGTCGCCATGCAGACTGCGTTTGATCAGGAGCGGCATCACCACGTTGAAGTTGAACGTGAACGTACCGATGATCGCCATCATCACGAGCGGAATGAACAGATCCGGAACGGTGCGCACATAGCGCAACCCGGCCCTCACCTGGCCCGCACCGCGTGGCGAGATCGGACGCTCGCGCAGTTCACTCGTACGCATCATGGCCAACCCGGCGAGCACAGCAATGTACGAAAACCCATCGACCGCAAAACACCATCCGTATCCCACCGTCTGGATGAGCAGACCGGCCAACGCCGGACCGATCACGCGTGAACCAGTCATCAACGCGCTGTTCAGGCTGACTGCGTTCTGTACATGCGTCTCAGGAACCATCTCGACCACAAACGCTCGACGAGCAGGATTGTCAAACGCGGTTGCAAAACCACCACACATCGCAACGGCGTAAATGCCGACAAGCGGAGGGTGATGCATGAACGCCAGGGCCGCCAACGCGAACGACTGCACCATCGCAAAGGTTTGTACGGTGAGCAGCAACCGGCGCTTGTCAGAGCGGTCGGCTACCAAACCCGCCCACGCGCCAACGAACAGGACGGGGCCGAACTGACACGCGGCAAGCAGACCGATCGCGAGACCATTGTCGGTGAGCTTCAATACCAGCAAGGTCTGGGCGATGAGGGTGAGCCAGTTGCCGATCTGCGAGATCAGTTGACCCGTGAAGAACAGCCGAAAGTTACGTACACGCAGCGACCTGAAGGTGGTGCCGCGCGCGATCGTCTCGGTCATTCGGGTACCTCGGACGGCGCCGTCGTGAGCTTGGCCAACACGTCGGTGGCGGCCGACAGGCGGGCGAGTTCATCGGGAGTGAGGAGCCGCATTTGCTCACGCAACCACGCCGTACGACGGTTGCGCACATCATCGAGTTTGCGTCGTCCCGCGGGCGTGATGTGGATGCGCTGAACCCGGCGATCTCGGGCATCGGTCTGACGGGTCACCAGGCCCAACGATTCCATCTTGTCTACAACCGCTGTGATGGTGGGAGGCGCTACTTGTTCGAGCGCCGCCAATTCACCGTGCGTCACACCGCCGGCCCGCGAGATCGATGCAAGCGCCGCCGTGAGGGTTGGGCCGAGCCCGGTTCGATCCTGCTGCCGTA
>JAYTWP010000431.1:0-1545 GCA_043743395.1 Actinomycetota bacterium
CGGCTGAATCCGCCTATCTTCGACGCAGCCTTTGAAGCCGGATGCCACTACCTCGACATGGCGATGCACATGTCGAGCCCTCATCCCACGAACCCGTACGAACAACCGGGGGTGATGTTGGGCGAAGCCCAGTTCGCTGTCTCCGATCAGTGGACCGATCGCGGTCAGCTCGCCCTGTGCGCAATGGGCGTCGAGCCTGGCTTGTCCGATGTGCTGGCACGGTATGCCAGCGACCACCTCTTCAGCACGATGACAGAAGTCGGTGTGCGCGACGGCAGCGATCTCTCGATCGTGGGGTTCGACTTTGCACCCACGTTCAGCATCTGGACCACGATCGAGGAATGCCTCAACCCACCGATCATCTGGGAACGCGACCGAGGCTGGTTCACAACGGCACCTTTCAGCGAGCCCGAAGAGTTCGTGTTCCCCGAAGGCATCGGATCACTGTGCTGCGTCAACGTCGAACACGAGGAAGTGATCCTGATGCCGCGCTGGCTGAACCTCGAACGGGTCACCTTCAAATACGGCCTTGGCGAAGACTTCGTCGAGGTTCTGCGCACATTGCACAAACTGGGGCTCGACAGCACCAAACCAGTGATGGTTCGCGGGGTCGAAGTATCGCCTCGAGACGTTGTCGCGGCAGTGCTGCCAAACCCCGCAGAACTCGGCGACCGCATGCGCGGCCGAACGTGCGCAGGCACGCTCGTGAAAGGGCTCGGCCTCGACGGCATGCCTCGTGAGAGCTACCTCTACCAGATCGTCGACAACGAATGGACGATGCGAACGTCCGGTCATCAAGCCGTCGTCTGGCAGACAGCGGTTCATCCGGTGGTTGCGTGCGAGTTGATTGCCGAAGGCCTCTGGAAAGGGGCTGGCGTGATGGGCCCAGAGGCATTCTCCGCTGACCCATTTCTCGATCTCCTCCCGGTGCACGGCGTGAGTTGGACGCTCGAGGAACGCACACCGTGAATGATCCCGTCGGCTAGCCTCGGGCGAGAAAGAAGGGTAATCCTGTGCGTGTACATGTCGATCCAGAGAAGTGTCAGGGCCATAACCGCTGCTACTCGTTGGCGCCCGAACTGTTCGAGGTCGACGACCTCGGCAATGCAGTTGAGATCAATGACGGCGTCGTCCCCGAGGGTCTCGAACACAAAGCTCGCCTCGCTGTGGCGAACTGCCCCGAATACGCGATCAGCATCACGGAGTAGCGATGACCACAAACCGACATCCACCCGTCACTGACTGGTCCACCGACTTTGATCACACCGATTCCGTTTGGGTCAACAACCCTTTTCCGATTTGGGAAGACCTGCGCCAGACCTGCCCGATCGCACACAGCGACCGCTACGGCGGCACATGGCTACCAGTCACGCACGAACACGTCTCGGCGATTGCCTACGACACGGAGAACTTCACATCTCGCGCCGTTGTCGTCAGCGAGGCCCGACCCGGGCCGCTGGATCTGCCCGCACCCATTGGAGTCGCTCCACCGATCACATCCGATCCGCCGTTTCACGCGATGGCCCGCCGGTTGCTGCTGCCCGC
>JAYTWP010000432.1:0-3147 GCA_043743395.1 Actinomycetota bacterium
GCCACTTGCGGGGTTTGTGCCTGGAGCAGATGTGGTGGAGGCGCTCGAATTCGGTCTGCGTGCCCCAGATGCCGACCCGAAGCAGTTGCGTGCCAACACTCCGACGCTTCCAAGCGACGAGACGCGCGACGAATGACCGGCCGCGAAGTCGAGAAGCCGTTGTGGGAACAGTGGGCTGAACAGCGCGCGCTTGCGACCGGCGAGCGGCTACAAAAGGTGCTTGCCTTACGTGGGTGGGGGAGTCGCCGTGTCTGCGAGGAGATGGTCGCTGAAGGACGTGTGACAGTCAATGGCGAAGTTGCCGTACTCGGCCGCCGCGTCGACCCCGAGACCGACGTCGTCGAGGTTGATGGTGTACAGATCGGGCTTCAACCGGACCTCGTCTATTACCTGCTGAACAAACCCATTGGGGTGATCACGACATCGAGCGATCCGCAGGGTCGTCCCACGGTGACATCGCTCGTGCCCGACGAACCGCGGGTCTTTTCTGTAGGTCGTCTCGATGCCGATACCGAAGGATTGTTGCTGCTGACCAACGACGGTGAGTTGGCCAATCGCGTCGCCCATCCGAGCCATGGTGTCGAAAAGGAGTACCTGGCCTACGTGAACGGCAATGTGCCCGGCAAGGTGCTGCACCGCCTTCGCGAAGGTATCGAGCTCGACGATGGCATGACGGCTCCCGCAAAGGCGAGCCAGTTGAGCCCCGGACTGCTGCGGATCACGATCCATGAGGGTCGCAATCGTCAAGTGCGGCGGATGTGCGAGGCGGTTGGTTTTCCGGTGCAACGCCTCGTGCGCGTGCGGATCGGGCCGCTGCGTGACTCCTCGATCGCCCCAGGCCATTGGCGCGAGCTCACGCTCGACGAAGTGAGGCAGCTCGTCGAGGCTGTCGCCGGCGCGCCGCGCCGATACGATCGACGGTCGTGACCACTCCGCGACGCGCCAATATCGTTGGTCTCGGCCTGATCGGCGGATCTGTGGGGCTTGCGCTCCGCGAGCATGGTTGGCAGGTCTACGGCGAGGACAACGATCAGACCCGCGTTGACCGAGCGCTCGAGCTCGGTGCAATCGACGAGCAGGGCATGTGCCGTGACGCTGACATCACGTTCATCGCCACTCCAGTTCTGACGATTGCCGATCAGGTGCGCCACGCGCTCGTTGAGACCACCGGCATCGTCACCGATGTGGGCAGCGTCAAAGGTGCAATCGTTGCGTCCATCGAGGATCCCCGGTTCGTGGGCGGCCACCCGATGGCGGGTAGCGAACTCGAGGGCCTCGACGGTGCCGACGCATCGATGTTCAGCGGTGCCGTGTGGGTGCTCACCCCCACAGCGACAACCGCCGATGTCACCTTCGCAACGATGGCGTCGATCGTGGGCGAATTGGGTGCCGATGTCGTGGCTCTCACGCCAGATCGGCATGACCAGGTGGTGGCTGTCGTGAGCCATGTGCCGCACCTTGCGGCCGCAACGCTGATGGGTCTTGCATCAGAGCGCGGCGAGGAGCACGCAGCACTACTCCGCTTGGCTGCCGGGGGCTTTCGCGATATGACTCGCATCGCCAGCGGTCACCCGGGAATATGGTTGGATATCTGTGCTGAGAATCGCGATGCAATCCTCAGCGGCCTCGACGGATTGATCGATGGTTTGCGGCGCATGCGCGAAGTGATTCGTGATGACGACCGTGCTGCCTTGCACGAGCGACTCCGCCGAGCTCGCGAAGCGCGTGCAAACTTGCCCACCCGCGCGACCCAGCCCAACGAATTGGCCGAGGTACGCATTCCGATCCCCGATCGCACGGGGGCAGCGGCCGAGGTATTCACACTTGCCGCCGAACTCGGTGTCAATATCTCCAGTTTCGAAGTCGTACACAGCGTCGAGGGCAATCGTGGAGTCGCGATCGTTCTCGTCGATTCGCAGGCCATCGATCTGTTCCGCGGTGGCCTCTTGGCGCGCGGCTTCCGACCTGCTGTTCAGCGGCTCGACTGATGGAGAGCTCGAACGCCGTATATCAAGTGCAGCCGGTGGGCTATCCGCTCGATGCCGTGGTCCGCGTGCCAGGAAGCAAGAGCATTGCGAACCGCGCATTGATCTGCGCGACGCTCGCCGACGGTGTGTCCACGCTGCACAATGTGCCCACTGGCGATGACACTGCAGCGATGCTTGATTGTGTTGGGCTTCTCGGCGCGGGCGTCGGCGTCGATGTGCATGATGAGACGCTCGTCCGCCTGCACGGCACGGGTGCCCGACTGCGCGAGGGGCCGATGACCCTGTCTGCCCAACTTGCCGGCACGACATCGCGGTTCATCACCGCTCTCTGCGCACTGGGCACCGGCCACTACGAGATCGATGGCCTCCCGCCACTGCGTGCCCGCCCGATGGGACCGCTCCACGATGCGCTTGCTCTTCTCGGCGTGGAGGTGCAGCCCGGCGAAACTTGGGGTCACCTACCCGTCACGATCGAGGGTTTGAAGTCGAGGCCCGGCCGTGGTTCGTCATCGGCGACCGTGTCGATGCCGGGCGACATCAGCAGCCAGTACATCACGGCGCTGATGCTCATCGCGCCGTACCTGCCCAATGGTTTGCGAATCGAGCTCACGACGCCCCTCGTGTCGCGTCCGTACGTTGCGATCACTGCGGCCGTGATGGGTCAATTCGGCGTGACGGATGTGGCCGTGACCGACACCACGGTGGTTGTTGGCGCTGGCCTGTACCAATCGTGTGAGTACACCATCGAACCAGATGCGAGTTCGGCCAGCTACGCATTCGCCGCAGCGGCGATTTGCGGTGGCACGGTTCGCGTGCCCGACCTCATGCGCGATGCGCTCCAGGGCGACGCCAGATTCGTCTCCGTGCTCGAATCCATGGGTTGTGCCGTGCACAGCGGTGTCGACGGAACGTCGGTCGAACGGTTCGCAGACCTCAACGGCATCACCATCGACATGGCCGATCTTTCAGATCTTGTACCGACGCTTGCCGTCATCGCGCCGTTTGCATCTTCGCCCACCGAGATCACTGGCGTGGGTTTTATCCGCGCAAAGGAGAGCGACCGGCTCGGGGACCTGGCAATGGAACTTCGCAAGTGTGGTATCGACGCGGCCGAGCAGCCCGATGGCTTGCGGGTCCACCCCGGATACTCCACAGGCGC
>JAYTWP010000433.1:0-1854 GCA_043743395.1 Actinomycetota bacterium
TGGGACATTGCAGTTGGCGGAGTCGTCGGATCAGGTGAGTCGTACGACAGCGCGGCCGTTCGTGAGCTCGCCGAAGAGATCGGCCTCGCGAATGTCACACCCACACTGCTGGGTGGTGGCACGTTCGGGGACGAGTCGTTCGAGCTCATCGGCCGTTGTTATCACGTGGTGGCCGACGGACCATTCGAGTTTGCCGACGGTGAAGTCATTGGTGCCCGGTGGGTCAACCGCAGCGAACTCGACGAACTGATGCGAACCCACGACATGATGAGCGACAGCGTGGCCCTGTTGCTCTCGCCCGGAATCATTTCCATCGCCGACTGAACCCACCTGTGGTCGGTGCATGGTCGCAGGTTTGCCGATTTCGGACGCCTGACGCACTCAATCACCAGTGCACAAGCACCGGGACCGAGGAGAAACACGATGGCTATGTACGGAGCGAACCCAGAGCAACTCACCAAGCTCGGCACGACCCTGAAGCATCAGATCGACAGCATCAACTCGGTGATGAGCACCGTGTCGTCGGTCCTTGGAGGTACCTCGTGGGTTGGCCCTGCGCGGGATCAATTCGAGAACGATTGGAACTCCTCGTTCCGGTCGGCACTCAATCGGCTCAATCAGGCCTTCGATGCGGCGGGCCAGGATTGCGTACTACGTTCGCAGGACCTTCAGCGCGTGATGGGTGCGCGTTGATTTCGATTGGCACGATTCCGGCGTAGATTCCGAGGGTGCTACAACTTGAGTTCACCGTCGAGCCGTTCATTGAGGGCCTACCAGGGCCTCACGTGACTGCTGCGGTGTCGGCGGTTGAGGCGATTGGCGCTCAAGTCGAGTTCGGGCCCTTTGGCTCCACGTGTTCTGCCCCCGCTGCATCGATGCCACAGGTCATCGCCGAGCTCGTGCGCGCGGCGTTCGCGAACGGTGCCACGCACGTCACGATGCACGTCGCACAGGGTGACGCATGAGTTTGCCGCGCCACCCGTTGGTGCTCGCGGTGCGCCCTGTTGCCGAAGCGCTTGGTGCAACGGTGCTGCCTGTCAGCCAGCGCGAACCCAGCGACATTCCGCTCATCTGGGAGGGCGAGGTCATCGCAGTGGTACGCCCTGCTCCGTTGCACGGCGCACTCGACCGGCTCATCGAGTCTGTCGAGCGCGAATTTGGCAGCCGCCTCGCCGATCTCGGACGCGAAGACAAACAGCGGGCGATACGAATGCTCGATGAGCGTGGCGCGTTCACTCTTCGCCGCGCCGTTGAAGATGTCAGCGACTCCATGGGTGTGTCGCGCATCACGGTGTACAACTATCTCAACGCCATCCACCGCTAGGCCGCCGTGCTGCAGAGTTTCACGGCCCTTCGCAGCGAACGGTTGGTCCTTGATCGGCTCAGCCCAAAGGACGCCGATCGCTTGATCGCCTACAAGAACGATCCAACGGTTGCGCAGCACCAAGCCTGGTCGTTGCCGTTCGATCTCGCCGTCGCTGAACGACTTGTGGCCGCCACGGTCGGCGACCACCTTTCTGGCGGCGGCCAACTCGCGCTTCGCACCCATGACGGACGGCTCATTGGGGATCTCATGGTTGCCCCAGTCGACGGTGTGGCCCACGCCGCGGAGCTTGGGATCACCGTGGCTGCGGAGTATCAAGGGCAGGGGTTTGCGCTTGAAGCGGTTCGAGCGATCGTGCACGCGCTGTTCGAGATCGATCACGTTCACAAGCTGATTGCATTTGTCGCTGTCACGAATGTAAAGAGTCAGCGTCTCTTCGAACGTGCCGGTTTTCGCCGCGAAGGACACCTTCGCCACTCATATCGCGGACGTAGTGGTGAGTTGATCGATGAAGTGCTTTACGGCCTCAC
>JAYTWP010000434.1:0-5663 GCA_043743395.1 Actinomycetota bacterium
GTGTGGATTCGCCTCCTACGCGCCGACATGGTGCAGACCTTGCAGAGTGACTTCATCACTCTCGCAAGTGCAAAGGGCGTGCCGCCTTCTCGAATCCTATGGCGGCACGCGTTACGTAACTCTGTGTTTTCTCTAGTCACCAGCATCGGATTCCAACTCGGTGGTCTGGTCGGCGGTGCCCTCATCGTCGAGCAGTACTTCAACATGAAGGGCATGGGTTCACTACTCGTTGTGGCGATTCTTTCCAGCGACCTGTTCACAGTGCAATCCGTCTCAGCGATTCTGGTCGCCTGTGTGGTTGTTGCGAACCTGATGGTGGACCTCAGCTACGCCTGGATCGATCCCCGCATCCGCGCGGCGCGAGCCTTGAGCTAAGGAACTGACATGACGACTGTTCTGCCTATCGTGGCGGCCGAGAACCCAGCAACTTCGAAACGGGCGCGACGCCAATACCACCGACCCAAGTTCGGCGTCAGCGTCGCGGTCCTCTGGCTCGGCTCGCTTACCTTCTGCACTGTCTTTGCCAACATGTTGCCGTTCATCCGTAGCTACGACACGCGACTGAAGGTCCATGGCACGACGGGTCGCTACAACATCGGGCCCGGTTGGAGAGCGTGGATGGGCACCGATTCCAGCGCGCACGATGTCTTCGCGCGTAGTATCCACGGCGCCAAGATCACATTGATGATCGGGGTCCTTGCGACCCTCATGGGGCTGTTCCTCGGTGCAATCCTTGGCGTGCTCGCCGGTTACTTCCAGGGCCGCGTCGATCGCGTCGTTTCGATCATCGTCGACTGCTTATTGGCGCTTCCGGCATTGCTCTTGGCACTGCTGCTCGTGTACCGGATGGACGACCTCAAGACTGTCTACACATGGCTCGGTTGGCTCGACCGCAAGTGGGAGATCACCCTTACATTGGGAATCTTAGCTACGGCTCCACTCGCACGAATAGTACGCGCGCAGACAATGGGACTGCGCGAGCGCGAGTTCGTTCTCGCGGCGCGCAGCCTGGGGGCAAAAGGCGGACGCGTGATCATGCGCGAGATCTTCCCTAACCTGGTTCCGGCAATGGTCACCGTCGCGATCACCGGACTGGGCATTCTGATCGCAGCCGAGGGCGCGCTCGCGTTCCTCGGTCTCGGTGTAGAGCGTCCGGTGACGTGGGGCAAGATGATCATCGATGGCCGTGCGGATCTCAAGCACGCGTGGTGGGCGACCGCGTTCCCTGCCGGATTCTTGTTCTTGACGGTCGTCTCTTTCAACCTTCTCGGTGACCGACTGGCCCGACGTTTCGACATTCGTGAGGCTGCGATATGACAAACATCAGCCAGGCGTCCACACGTGACATCAGCGGGCCACTCCTTGAGCTCACCGACGTCAAGACGCACTTCCGTACCAAGCGCGGTCTCGTACGCGCAGTTGACGGTGTCAGTTTGTCGCTCGAACGCGGCAAGGCACTCGGCATCGTCGGTGAAAGCGGTTCCGGCAAAACCATTCTGTCGCGCTCGATCATGGGACTGTTGCCCGCCAAAGGAACCGAGCGTCACGGCTCGATCAAGTTCGAGGGCAGAGAGATCGGCAGCCTCGGTCGCAAGGAGATGCGCCACATCTGGGGCAAAGAGATGGCAATGATCTTCCAAGATCCAATGACATCGCTCAACCCCCTGATGAAGATCGGCCGGCAGATCGCAGAACCCTTGCGCATCCATCTCGGGATGGACCGCGAGAACGCGTGGGCGACAGCAGAGAAACTCCTCAACGAAGTGCGTATTCCCGAAGCCGGTCGACGTCTCAATCAGTACCCCTACGAGATGTCGGGCGGCATGCGTCAACGCGTGATGATCGCAATCGCGATGGCGTGCGGCCCCACGGTGCTCTTTGCCGACGAGCCCACAACTGCACTCGACGTGACCGTGCAGGCCCAGATTCTCGACCTCCTCAACGATCAGCGCAAGGATCGCAACATGTCGTTGATCCTCGTCACACACGACCTCGGCGTCGTCGCCGGCCACACCGACGAGATCGCCGTGATGTACGGCGGCAAACTTGTTGAGAAGGCGCCAACACGTGTGCTCTTCGCGAACATGAAGATGCCGTACACCGAAGCCCTCATGCAGAGCATTCCCAAGATCGATGACCCCAGCCACACCCGGCTGCTCGCCATTGGCGGCCGCCCGCCGGATCTGGTCAACCCGCCGCAGGGCTGCCGCTTCGCACCTCGCTGCCTGTATACGCGTGAGAAGTGCCTCACCGAGGAGCCACCACTGCGCCAGGCCGACAATCTCAATCACTACTATGCCTGTTGGTACCCCGTGGGTTCACCGGAGTATCACGAGGCCAAGGCGCGACTCTCCGAGACGCCCGTCACCGTGGGAAGGGCCGACTAATGGCGGGTACCGGCAAGGCGCATTTGCGCACAGGCGAAACGTTGCTCAGGGTCGAAGACCTCGTGGTGCGTTTTCCAGTTGGCCGCACGGGCCTGTTCGTGAACGCCGTGAGCGGGATCAGCTTCGACGTACTCAAGGGTGAAACCCTCGGCCTCGTCGGAGAATCCGGTTGCGGCAAGAGCACAACCGGGCGAGCGATCATGCAACTCCCGCGACCCACCAGCGGATCGGTGTCGTTCGAGGGCAAAGAGCTCACGGGCATGTCGGGTGACGCAATGCGCGAGGCGCGTACGCGCATGCAGATGATCTTCCAAGATCCCATCTCTTCGCTGAATCCGCGGCGCAAGGTCCGCGACATTGTGATGGAGCCGCTCAACATCTGGAAGCGCGGCACGCCCGCAGAGCGCAGTGCCCGCGTCGATCAGGTGCTCGAAGAAGTTGGCATCGACCCCGAGCGCGCAGCGGAGAGTCAGCCGCATCAGTTCAGTGGCGGCCAATGTCAGCGCATCAGTATTGCCCGCTCACTCGTACTCAATCCATCGATCATCATCTGCGACGAGCCGGTGTCAGCTCTCGACGTGAGCGTGCAGGCACAGGTGCTCAACCTGCTTGAAGACCTCAAGGCGCGCTACGGCCTCACGCTGATCTTCATCGCCCACGACCTCGCGGTCGTGAAGAACATCAGCGATCGAGTTGCTGTCATGTATCTCGGCAAGATCTGCGAGGTGGCACGCTCGGACGACCTATACCGCGAGCCTGCGCATCACTACACCAACGTGCTGTTGAACTCGATCCCGGTCCCAAACCCCGAAGTCGCGGTGACGCGCACCGCGGTCGAAGGAGAGATTCCTTCCCCGGTATTTCCGCCTCCTGGCTGCAGGTTCAATACCCGTTGCCCCGCCGCACAGGACCGGTGTCGCAGCGAAGAGCCCCAATTACGTCAGATCAACGAAGGTCATTTTGTTGCGTGCCATTATCCCGTGCATGGCGGGGAAGCTCCGGTCAGCATTCGCGCATAGGCGCGCCAGAGCGCCTCAGCCGTTCTTGAAGACCGGCGGGCGCTTCTCAAGGAAGGCGATCATCGCCTCGCGAAAGTCGTCGGTCTGACCCAACATGATCTGTTGACGGTTCTCGAGATCGATCGCGTTCTGCATACCCGGCACTTCCAGCGCCGACCACATGCCTTCCTTCGTCATTGCGACCCCCATAGGCGCATGCGCCATGATTTGCGCAGCCTTCGCATATGCACCCTCGAGCAGAGCGTCGTTCTCGAAGACCTCGATAACGAGCCCGATGCGATACGCCTCATCACTATCGAACGACCGGCCGGTGAGCATCAGTTCCTGTGCTCGCGATGCCCCAACGAGACGCGGCAATAGCCAACTCGTGCCGATATCGCAGGCCGAAAGACCGAGACGAATAAAGGCTGCACTGAACTGAGCCGATCGACTCGCGAGACGGACATCGGACCCAAGCACCAGCGCGAACCCTCCCCCGGCAGCAGCGCCGTTGACCGCCGCGATGATGGGCTGAGGAATCGACCGCATATGAGGGATCAGGCTGGAGATGTGCTTCTGTACAGCAAAAGCCGATGGAACCCGTCCGAGCGCCTCGGCGTGCGGGGCCTTGCCGTAGCCGGTGAGATCGAGCCCTGCACAAAAGCCCCTGCCGGCGCCGGTCAGAACGACGACACGAGCTGAAGGATCGACCGCAAGTTCGTCAAGAGCGTCGTGTAGTCCTTGCACCAATTCAGTCGTCATCGCGTTCAGCTTCTCGGGACGATTGAGCGTGATCTGTGCGATGCCCTCGCGAGGGCGAGTGATTTCGATAGCGGCCATGCGCCCATCGTGGCGCACGGCGTGGCCGCGTGCATCTACCGAGCGACACAGAGCGGCACCGAGCGGTACGGTTCTTTGCGTGACGTTTGCAGCTCTCGACCCCGTCACCAACATGCGCGCGACGTTGGCGGTGCACCGATTCGGCACCAACGATCCCACCACCCGCCTGACCGCAACCGACTTCTGGCGAGCCACCCTCACTCCCGAAGGACCAGGCACACTCCATCTGTGGTGGACGCGAGAAGTAGTCTCGGCTGAAGCGTGGGGCGAGGGTGCCGACTGGCTGCTTGCACAGGCACCAGCGTTGATCGGTGCTCACGATGAGAGCTATACCTTCGGTGCCGGAACACACCCGGTCATTCTTCGGGCACAACGCAATCATCCCGGTTGGCGCATCGGCGCGAGCCGAACGCTGTATCACCAACTCCTCCCGACGGTGCTCGGCCAACGCGTGACCGCGGGTGAAGCAATCGGTCAATGGAGCAGGCTGTGCCGCCAGCTTGGCGAGCCAGCACCTGGACCGAACACAGACCTGTTCCTGCCTCCGGCTCCGGCGAGGCTCGCCCGGCAACCGGCGTGGTGGTTTCACCCACTCGGTATTGAGGCCAAGCGCGCCGAGTCCCTACGCGAGATCGCCCGATATGCCAACCGAATCACGCAGTGGGCCGAGCTGAGCGCCCCTGAGGCCAGCGCGAAGCTGCAACTGCTACGTGGAATCGGCCCGTGGACCATCGGCGCCGCTGTCGGACCTGCCTTCGGCGATCCGGATGCGGTTCCGGTGGGGGACTTCCACATTCCGAACCTGGTCTGCTGGGCGCTGGCGGGTCGGCCACGTGGAACAGACGACGAAATGCTTCGACTGCTAGAACCGCACGCGGGTCAGCGTGGACGAGTGATCGGGCTGCTGCAGATGGACGGCAACGCTGCCCCAAAGTTCGGACCGCGCCAACGAATTCAACCGATGTACAGGCGTTGACCCGCTACGGCTGAACGGGGCGTGCGTGTTAGCGTCGTCACGCCAACAGGGCGACATGCTCACTATGAACACGACGATTGACCCAGCTATCGGTTTCACCCCGACTCCCACCACCAACTCGATCCCGTCTGTCGTCGGCGAGGTCCCCGATGGCGTCAACCGTCGACGCAAAGCTCAATGGCTCACGCTTGTCAAGCGTGCATCCGTCGCCTATGTGCTCAGTCGTCTGTGTGTCGCTGCCGGAGCAGCGGTGGTCGCAGCGCAGCGAGTAGTGCAAGACCGAGCCGACGGCATTCCGCGGCCACGCAACGCTGTTGCCCGAATAGCGGAAGTCCTCACGAGCTGGGATGGCAAGTGGTACTTCGAGCTCGTTCGCCAGAGCTACCCCTCGCACATTCCGCCGCACATCACGTGGGACGAAATTCAGGCACGCACGGCCTTCTTCCCGATGTTCCCCGATCT
>JAYTWP010000435.1:0-7551 GCA_043743395.1 Actinomycetota bacterium
CTCTTGTCCTTGTTGCTGATCGCTGCCGCAAGCGCCGCCTGCTTTTCCGGTGAGAATTGCAACATCGTCGCAAGCGCTGCAGCCGTGGCCGATGGGTCACCGACCAACTTGGGATTGACGAAGATCGTGGTAGCAGGAACCGACAGCGCGAGCTCGTCGCCGTTACGATCGAAAATCACACCCCGACTGGCACGCAGCACTGCGTCCTGCGTGCGCTGGTTTGCGCCGGCCAAGGTGTACGAGCCAGCCTCCGCAGTCTGCAGCATCGTGACACGAAAGAGCACAGCGCCGAAGGCAAACGATGCGAGCAAGAGCAGAGCAACAAGCCGGCGCTTCGGGTGCCCCGCTCTAAAAACACCAGGCACAAAGCCACGCGAACGAACGGAGCGTCGTTGCAGGGGACGCGCCGCACGGGGCGAGCCGACAGACTGAGCGTTGCGAGCGGAATGCGTCGTCGTTTTACTTGTCGACGTGGCGCCGCGGTGGCTCACTGGATGGCGACTTGCGGATGTGGTCGGCCGTGAGCTCGAGCGCGTTGACGGCTTCGCACGACGTTGCTCTGGATGCTTCGATGCAGACCGAGGTGCGTGCTTTGCGGGCTGCCCATGCGTTCGCGTGCGACGCTCAGGCGCGGCGGAGCGACTGCGACCCGACGCAACCGGCGCAAGATTTCGAACGTTGCTACGTTCGGTCACGGAGGATCTCCGGCCACGGCTTTGACTTGCCCGAACTGATCGAACGACGAGACGCTGTTTTCGGCAGGGTTATTGGCGAGCCAGCCCGACGTCGCGGCGACGTGGGCAACCGTCTGCGGCGAGATCGTCATGAACTCTCCGTTCTTGGCGGCTGTCATTCCGAGACGAGCCGCCTCGACCGCCAAGCGGTTGGGTGAGCGCAGTTCGGCTCGGGCCTGACGCAGCACGTCGTAGCGCTCGCGCGCCACTTTCACCTGCCGATCGGAGCGGTCTAAAGCCAATTGATTCTGAGCAATACGAGTTTGAAGTGCAACCGTGCCGAGCAACAGCCCGAACATGACGACGCAACCAGTGGCAACGATGCTTGCAGCCCGCCGACGGCGGGGAACCACCGCCAGCTCGGGACGCGTCGAGCGCACCGGCGTCTGGGGGGCGACAACCGCGAGCTTGCGCGCCGCGTGGTCTGTCACGCGTTCAATCGGAAGCCGTTCGACGCGCGACCGGCCGATGGGCTCGCGACGACCGTATTCGCGAAGTGGAGCGACAGACGACATCAGGACTCTTCCGCGATCCGTTCGACGACGCGCAGGCGAGCCGAGCCGGCCCGACGATTGTCAGCAATCTCCGAGGCGGACGGGGTCCTCGGTATCCGACGCACGAGCCGCACCGTTCGCACTGCGCCACAGACGCACGGCAGGTCATTGGGACAGGTACAGTCACCGGTCTCTGCCGAACGGAAGCGCTCCTTGACGATGCGATCTTCTCCCGAGTGATAGGACAACACCGCGATTCGGCCGCCAACCGCGGTTGCTGCGATCGCTGCATCAATCGCCACTGGGAGGACCTCGAGTTCACGATTCACCGCGATCCGGATCGCCTGGAACGAGCGCTTGGCAGGATGGCCGCCTTTGCGACGCGCCGCAGCAGGGATCGCCGAAACGATGATCTCGGCAAGTTCACTGGTCGATTCAATCGGCCGGTGAGCGACGATGACGCGAGCGATCCGGGGGGCGAATCGCTCGTCGCCATACTCGAACAGAACCCGACTGAGTTCTTGTTCGGTGTAACCGTTCACGACATCGGCCGCAGACCATGGCTCGGTGGGGTCCATGCGCATGTCCAAGGGGGCATCGTGACGGTAGGAGAACCCGCGCTCGACATGATCGAGCTGGGGGGAAGAGACGCCCAGATCAAAGAGGGCGCCGCTGAGCATTTCAACGTGTGCTGCATTCATGGCTGCGTGAAGGTGGTCGAAACGACAGTGAACAGTGTGGATCCGATCCCCGAAGCGAGCGAGTCGCTGCGCCGCTGCTGCGAGGGCCGACGGGTCGCGGTCAAGACCGAGGATGCTCAGGTGCGGATGCGCCTCGAGCAGCATTTCCGCATGCCCGCCGCCGCCAAGGGTGGCATCGAGTACCACACCTCTTGGAACGGAGCCGAAGAGCGCCACGATCTCGTGAGCCATGACCGGTACATGGTGGAAGTCCGCCGAATCATCATTTGCTGAGTTGATGGGATTCACGGGATTCCTCGCACTCGCGCCCCGCTCATCGGCAGTCCCCCGGTGAACGATTGTCGCCGGGATTTCTCCCCGGACGGAACGAGATGTGAGCGGGTGGAGTTGGTGCTGCATCTTGTCAACCGGGAGACTGCCGATGAGCGGAACTCACCGATACCTGTCTGCTGTTCTGCTGTTCTGCTTGTTTCGTGTGCCCTTCGTCCTCCTGTCCTGGCTGGTTGTGATTTGCTTCTCAGAAGACCGGCTCGGAGAATTCCTGCTCGCCAGCGGTCATGCTGCGCTCGTGACGTTCGACCGAGCAGATCTCGATGCGATCGAGGCGGCCCGTGACGACAACTGGTCCCTTGACCTCGAGCCGGGCATGGTTGCGGAGACGCTCGTCGAGGTAGATGCGACCCTGGGCGTCTGGCTCGATCGCTGTGGCCCTGGCTGAAAATGCACGGAGGCGATCCATGCTGATATCGCCACGTTCTTGAAGTGCTTGCATTCGATCTGCCTCCTTTTCGAACTTCTCGGTCGTGAAGACCTCAATGCTGTTGTCTGCCCCCAACGTGAGGTAACAGCTCGTACCGAGGCGCGCACGAAACGTCGCGGGAAGCGCCAACCGACCTTTGATGTCGAGTTGTCGTTCGAAAACGCCCAGGAACTTCTGCATTGCCCTTCGATTTCTCCCCGATCGCTGCCTCACGTGGTCCGGGATCCCACGTATCCCCACTATGCCCCACTAGACCCCAAAAGTCAATCAGATTTCCCCACAAAGTCGGAAATTCCCGTCGACAGACCGAGAAGGTGTCGCACGTTGCGCGCGAAAGACCATAATCTATGAATCCATACAGTCACTCAGCGCGCGAACGAGCAGTGGGGAGTTGTGGAGGGTCAGGAGCCGGGACGGACCCGGGACGCAGCGTCTAACCGAGCGCGTTCAGCTCATCGACCACCGCTCGTCGAATCTCGACGAACGGGATCGGCACCGCCACCGCAAGGTCTTGCAGGTCAAGCACCGTCGGACCGGGCTGCATAAACAGACCAACATGGGCCTCCGCGCGCCAATCCCGGTAGAGCGCACATTGCATTCGGGCGCCTGCACGAGTTCGGCGCTGGCTGATGCCGACCACCTTGCGGTCGCCAACGACGACTTCTCCCCCACCAATCCCGGCAAAGCACACATGCTTGGACCAGGTGGTGTCTCGCATCGGCCCTCGGTGCACCGTGGTGTGAGTCATCCCGAGTGAGCCAAGTGCGCGTCGCCACACCTCACCGAGCCACCATGCCGACGACGACACATCGTCAGTCCACAGGGCATGGCCAACCGGAATGAGCACATCGGCCCACAACACATCGTTCGGCTCGAGCAGCACGGCTCCCCCACCACTACGTCTGCGTACGACGTCTACTCCCGCACGCTCACACGCGGAGACATCGATGTGCTCGATGGGCTGCGCAGAACCAATGACGAGCGCTGGGCTCTCGACTTCCAAGAACCACACACTCGGCTCGATGTCGTCGGGGAGGGCACGCTTGTGGAAGACGCCAGCCCGTCCCTGATCGACCTCGACATGCCACATGCTCGTCAGGATGCCAGCGGTGTCGTGATTTACGACGCGACGGCTAGGTAGGGCCGCCACGCGTCGGGCACGAGACCAACGCTGATGATGACCCACGCCTGCTCGCGAGGTATTCGCGGCGGGCGGGCGAGATGCATGTTTGCTTCATCTGGTGTGCGATCGCGCTTGTGGAGGTTGCATGGCCGACACGCCGCAGCCACGTTCTCCCACTCATTTCGCCCACCCCGCGAGCGAGGCATCACATGATCGATCGAGTCGGCGTGCGCGCCGCAGTATTGACATCGGTGTTCGTCCCTGACGAAAACAGCGTGCCGCGAGAGCGCTGTTCGACGGTGGTACGGCACCTTGACGACGTAGCGGAGACGGATCACCAAGGGGTTGCGCAAAATCAGGCTCTCAGAGCGGATGACCGTACCGTCGTCTTCGACGAGCTCTGCTTTATCGGCCAGCACGAGGCAGGCGGCGCGGCGGGCAGGCACGACACTGAGCGGCTCGAATGTTGCATTTAACACGAGGGCGCTGCGCATGCCGACCGACTTTAGCGACGTAGCTCGGACGGAAACGGACAGATTATGTGGCCGCATCGGAACCGCGAATTGCTTTGCATCAGCGGTTGTCGAAGTTCCACTGTCTGCACCACGACAGATAGTTCACCACATCGATGGGGTCCGGTCGATGCTTCGCGTCGCCATATTGCGTCACAAGCCGAAATCGTAAGTAGTCGCCACTTGGCAATGGCAGGAACGGCGCCCGTCGATACCACCCGGGCGCGGCCGTACGGTACATCTGGCGAACAGCGGTCGGCCACAGACTCGGTCTGCGCACGACGGCGAGAACCACGCGCAACCACATCATCGGCGAGGGCCCATTTACTTCGGTTCCTTGGGGAGCCCGAGCACCATTTCACCGATGATATTGCGCTGGATCTGGCTCGAACCGGCATAGATCGAACCGGCGCGAGCATTGAGAAAGACGCCCGCCCACGACCACGTTGAGTTCGGCGCGCCGGCGTCATCTGTCTGGAACGCGCTCGAGGGATGCCGACCCGTGGGAGTGAGCCCATCGAGCCCCATGATGTCCATGGCCAACTCGGTGACGACCTTGTGGTATTCGCTCCAGTACAGCTTGAAGATTGCGCCATCGGGACCCGGGTGATGGCCCTTCATGAACTGAGTCAGCGTGCGCATCCCGAGGTAACGCATCATTTGCACTTTGGAATAGCACCAGGCGAGGCGTTGACGGATGACTGGGTCGCCCGCAACCCCACGGTCTTTGGCCATGATCAACAACCGATCGAGTTCGGCCTGAAACCGAATTGGCAACGTAGCGGCCGCCTCACCGCGCTCGTAGCCGAGCAGCGTCATCGCCACGGCCCATCCGTTGTTCACGCCGCCGACGACGTTCTCGCGTGGGCAGGTTGCATCGGTGTAGAAGACCTCATTGAACTCGCTCTCACCCGAAATCATGCGGATCGGGCGTACCTCAACACCGGGCTGACGCATGTCCACCAACAGAAACGAAATGCCTTTGTGTTTGGGAAGATCGGGATCGGTACGAGCCAGCGTGAAGATGTGATCGGCGAGATGACCGGCAGAGGTCCAGATCTTTTGTCCATTGAGGACCCACTGGTCGCCATCGAGCTCGGCACGTAACCCGATGTTGGACAAGTCCGAACCGGCGTTTGGTTCGCTGTAGCCCTGGCACCAGATATCGGCGTTGGCGAGTATGCGCGGCAAGTAGTACGCCTTTTGTACCTCGGTCCCCCACTGCAACAGAGTGTTGCCGAGCATCTGGATGCCGAACACATCGTTCGGGCCACCCGTTGGCACGCCGGCGCGAGCGAACTCTTCTGCCGTGATGACCTGTTCGAGCGCCGACAAGCCGGCTCCGCCATATTCGACCGGCCAGCCCGGAGCGAGGTATCGGCCCTCGTGCAACGTGGCCCTCCACTGCATCACGAAGTCGTGGAGTTGCACACCTTCGAGTTGGCCAATGCCACGCCAGTTGGTGGGGAGTTTCTCGGCCAGGAACGCCTGAACCTTTTCGCGGTAGGTCTCGGCCTCGGGTGTATACGTCGGCTGCATGCTTGGAGGTTACTCCGCGGTAGCCGAGGTCGAATCGTCAGGAGAGACCGAGTAGGCCGCGACGGGCCAAGGCTGCTGCGCCGACAAGCGGCGCCAACTCGCCAAGTGACGCACGGCGTACTTCGAGGTGCTCTGTGAACGACAGGCGCGCGCGTTGGTTGATCTCACTTTGGGCAGCCGCGAAGAATGGCTCGCCAAACCCCAACGCGACCGAACCGCCGATGACCGCAACGTTGAAGTCGACGACCGCCGCCAATGACGCCAGGGCTCGCCCAACGAGCAAACCGGTGCGCTCGATGATTGCGCTGGGAGCGCGGTGCGGCGGCCGGCCGGTCTCGGCTTCGATGGCAGGGCCGCACGCATACGCCTCGAGACATCCGACACCCCCACACGCGCAGGGTCGCCCATCGGGTTCGACGACCATGTGGCCAATGTGGCCGGCGTTTCCGAGGCGACCACCGAGCAAGCGGCCGTTGCTGAGAATGCCGCCACCCACACCGGTGCCCACCACCATTCCGACCATGTTCATCTCACCACGGCCGGCCCCACACCATGCTTCGCCGAGCGTGAGTGCCTTTGCATCGTTGTCGACAAAACTCGTAAGTCCAGTGGCTTCGGCGAGCGCCCGCTGTAGTTCAAAATCGGCCAGCGACGGAATATGCAGCGGAGATACGGTGCCAGCATCGGGGTTCATCGGACCTCCGCATCCGGCACCAACTGCGACGAGCGGCACGGGGGCTGCGGCCATCACGCGCTTGACCAACCGTTCGATTGCCACCCACACATCGCGTGCGGGCGTGGCGACCCTGTCACGAATGATCACTCGACCGTCGTCGCCAACGACTCCAGCAGCCAGCTTGGTTCCACCGATGTCGACAGCGAGATACATGGTGTCCACGGCGTCACCGTAGCAATACTGACATTGAATACCCGTTTGCGGCGTCTACCCTTGTGCCCGTGACGGCAGCCCCAACCACTCCGGTCCCTACCTTTGCATCGCTCTTCGAAGCGATCAGCGAGAACATCTCGCGCGCGGTACATGGCAAGCGTGCAGAGATCGAGCTGGCGGTTGTATGCCTTCTTGCCGAAGGACACCTGCTGATCGAGGATGTCCCCGGCGTCGGCAAGACCAGCCTCGCGAAGGCACTGGCCACCTCGCTCGAATGCACATGGAAGCGTGTGCAGTTCACGCCCGACCTGCTCCCCACAGATCTGCTCGGCGTCAGCATCTGGCAACGATCGACTGAGACGTTCGACTTCCGCCCCGGACCATTGTTCGCCAACATCGTGCTCGCTGACGAAATCAACCGTGCCTCACCCAAGACACAATCGGCGCTCCTCGAAGCGATGGAAGAGCGACAGATCTCCGTGGAGGGGCGTAGCCACCCGCTTCCACCACCGTTCATGGTGATTGCCACACAGAATCCGATCGAGCAAGAGGGCACTTACCGACTGCCCGAGAGTCAGCTCGACCGCTTTCTCCTTCGCCTCTCACTCGGATATCCGGGACGCGAGGCCGAGCTTTCCATCCTTGATGCGCAAGGCGCCAACGAGTCGATCGCCAACCTGCGTCCGGTCGTCAGCACGGCCGAGGTATTGGCGATGATCGACGCCGTGCGCGGTGTGCATCTGGCAAATCCGCTCAAGGGCTACCTCGTCGACTTGGCCGAGTTCAGCCGCCGCCACCC
>JAYTWP010000436.1:0-2157 GCA_043743395.1 Actinomycetota bacterium
CCTCCGATGCGTCGGCCCGATATTCGCCAACGTGTCATCGAGGCAGTGCTCGATCTCGCCGCCGATGCAGGCGTCGACGACGTCCACATCATTGCTGCACTCGCACTCCATCGCCGCATGACCGAAGCCGAGCTGCGTCACGCGGTTGGCGACCGCGTCTACGACGCATTCGCCCCACGCGGGCTGCTGTACCAACACGACGCCGAAGACCCAGAAGCACTCGAGTACCTCGGCTCCACGCCACAGGGCGAAGATGTTGAGATCAACAAGCGCGCCGCGAACAGCGATCTCCTCGTGTACGTCAACATCAATCTCGTCGCAATGGACGGCGGCTGGAAGAGCACGGCCACTGGCCTCAGCAGCTACAAGAGCCTCAAGCACCATCACAATCCCAAGACCATGGAAGCCAGCCGCAGCTTCATGGACCAGCACAAGAGCGAGTTACACAAGAGCAATTGGCGAATGGGCAAAGTGTTAGTGGACAGTGGGGTCAAGGTCTTTCAGATCGAGACCACGATGAACACCGACACGTTCCCCAAACCGTTCGATTTCTTGTCCAAGCGCGAGTGGGAATGGAACGCCAAAGATCGTGCCAGCTTCATCGCCACGTCCACAGCGCTGAAACGCACACCGGCACGAATGGCGCGCAACATCTTCCACAGCATCGAAGCGCCCCACCAGATGACAAGCGTTCAGGCCGGCGAGGTGGGCGCAGTCCACAAGGTCACCACCGAGAACGTGTTTCGCCAACAGCTCGTCGAGGTGAACGGTCAGACAGACATTCTCACGCTCGGGATCCCTTTCATCTGCCCGTACAACGTGAACTCGATCATGAACCCGATTCTCGTGATGTGCATGGGCTTGGGTTATCTGTTCAACATGTACCGCGGCATGCCACTCGTACGCGAGGGCGGCGTCGTGATCATGACGCACCCCACCCCTTGGGATTTCAACCCCGTTCATCATCCGAGCTACATCGACTTCTTCGAGCAGGTACTTGCCGAAACCACCGACCCGCACGTGATGAGCCAGAAGTACGAGAAGTCCTTCGCCGAGGATGAGTGGTACAAGCACCTCTACCGCACGGGCCACGCATATCACGGAGTGCATCCGTTCTACATGTGGTACTGGGGCAGCCACGGGATGCAGCACTGCAGCCGGGTCATCATCGTCGGCGGCAACGTCAAGGCTGTTCGGCGCTTGGGTTTCACTCCCGCATCCACGATGGATGACGCGTTCGAAATTGCGTCTGACGTCGTTGGACGCACGCCCACCATCAGCCACCTGCACGCGCCACCGCTCATGGTGTGCGACGTGAAATGAGAGCACTCTGATGGGCAAGCGCGACGATGCGATCCGCAATGTCACCGGTATTCGGCGCGCCGCGCGATTCGCCGGGTCGGTGGAATCGTTGATCGTCAAGGCTGCCAAACCGCTGTCATCGAAGGGCTTTCCATACCGCAAGCCCGGCGTGCCGCGTGGAGTCGTCGTGGCTCGGGAGCCATCGACGTTGGGAGCCGATTTCGAAACCGAATGGGCGCGCAAGTACCCCGCCCGAATCGGTCGCGCGATGCTCACGCAGGGGCCTATGCGCTGGTTCACCAAGGCGCTTGCCGCGCCCACGGTGAAGGGCACCGATCGCCTCGAAGACTTGCGCGCGCTGGACTCTCCCCCACCACTGATCTTCACGCCGAATCACCACAGCCACCTCGATACCCCCTTGTCCATCTACGCGATCCCCGAACCCTGGAGGCACAAGCTCGTGGTGGCGGCCGCAGCCGACTACTTCTTCACATCGCGCGGCAAGGGCACGGCAGCAGCACTCGCTCTCAATGCGCTGCCCATCGACCGCGAGGCCACCGGCCGCAAGTCGTCCGATCAAATCCGCGATCTTATGGCCGACGGTTGGAGCTTGCTGATTTATCCCGAAGGCGGACGCTCACCCGACGGTTGGGGCCAGGACTTCAAAGGCGGCGCCGCATATCTGTCGGTCCGAACGGGTGCCGCTGTGGTGCCGATGTTCATCGACGGCACAGGGCCGATCTACGGCAAGGGCATGAAGCGTCCAAAGCCTGGCCGCACGACGGTCGTGTTCGGCAGTCCGCTGCGCGCACTCCCCGACGAGAACACTCGCCGTTTCAACGCCCGAATCGAATC
>JAYTWP010000437.1:0-4453 GCA_043743395.1 Actinomycetota bacterium
CGATACATCGTTGGGTACACGCCCCGGGTGTACGGAGGCGAACCCGGCGCACCGAGTTGAGTCGCAGGATCCCACCCCACAAGATCGCTCGCGTCGTAGAGGGCCTTGATCTCGATACCCGAGTCGGTGCGTTTGTCATCGCTCACGAGAACGAGCGTACGACTCAATCACCACCACCGCTAAACCGCGGCGATCACCGCAATCTCCAGCCGCCATGACGGTCGGGCCAGAGCAGCCACCGTGACCAAGGTACTCGCCACCCGATGTCCACCGAGCACCCGGTCGCGCACGGCCATGATGTCTGCCAACGGTTCGCTGTTGACGACGTAGGTCGTGATCGACACGATGTCGCGAACCGTCATCGATGCTTCGGCAAGAATCGCGATGATGTTGGACCACACCACCTCTGTTTGATCGTGCAACCCCTGCGGCACAGAGCCATCAGGCGCGACGGGAACGACCCCCGACATGTGCAGAGTTCGGCGGGGGCTGTCCACCAGGATTGCGTGTGCATAGTTCGCCGCCGGCGGCGCAATGGTGGGCGGGACGATCTCGGTATTCATTCCGCGATCATCGCGTATGGGACCCTGCTCCTGTAGCCACCAAGACGGTGGAGTAGCTCTCGGCAGCTGCGCCTATGATTTCGCGATGGCCATGACCGAAAACGGAACGCGTTCAATCGACGGTATCGAACTGATCCCTCGCCAGGTTGGACTCAACCTCCTGCCTCCCACCTTTGCCACGGTCGAGGACGAACGCGTCGAGCGCAAGCAGAAGCTCGCCGGTGCATTGCGAATCTTCGGTCGCCTGGGGTTCGGAGAAGGGGTCGCTGGTCACATCACCGTTCGCGACCCCGAGTTCCCGGACTGCTTCTGGGTGAATCCATTCGGCAAGAGCTTCCGGCACATGACCGTGAGCGATCTGATTCTCGTCAACCATGCCGGCGAAGTGGTGTACGGCGACTCCCCCGTGAACCGGGCTGCGTTCGTCATTCACGCCGCAGTGCATGAAGCACGTCCCGACATCGTTGCTGCTGCGCACAGCCACTCTCTGAACGGCAAGGCGTTCAGCAGCCTCGGCATCCCCCTCGCCCCGATCACACAGGATTCATGCATCTTCTACAATGACCACACGGTGATCGCCGAGCAAGGCGGCGCCGTGGTCTTCGAGGTCGAGGCAGGTCGCGAGTTGGCCTCCAAGTTCCCAACCGGCAAAGCCGCAATCCATCAAAATCATGGCCTGTTCACGGTTGGCCAGACCGTGGACGAAGCTGCGTTCTGGTTCATCAGCATGGAACGCAGCTGCCAGGCCCAGCTACTCGCGATGGCGGCTGGGACTCCCAAACTCATTCCTCACGAGTACGCCGAGTACACCCAGAAGCAGACCGGGTACCCCCTCGCCGGTTGGTTCAGCTTCTCACCGCTGTGGCAAGAGATCTGCCGCACCGACCCAGAACTCTTCGACTGATCACCAAATCACAACGGGCAATCAATATGGAGAGTCCCCATCCGTCGACGCGGCGCCAGCGCAGGGCACTACGACGGAGGTCCTCAGATCAGCGGCTCAGAGTGCAAATACCTAAGCTCGCCGCCACGGCGGGTTTACGCAGTTTCCAGACGAAGCCGTCGTACAGAATGTGCAACGCACCGAAGAACAAGATCGCAAAACCGTACAGCCGGCCCTGCCACATATTGAGTGAGAACACGACGAGACCAGCGACGCACGCGAAGTACGTGACGTACAAACCCAAGCGACGACGGCGTGTAGAGGCAACCACAGAAACCACGCTGACATCACCGGTCGTTGCACGGCGCCGAAGTGAGCTATGCACGATGCCGAAGTACTCGATTGCATGTGCCGCCACGTAGCCAGCAATGCCGGCAAGCGGATCGACCATCACCGCAATCACGAGTCCCAGTGTGGCCGCTGCGTAGATCGCCTTCGCCGTCTGCGCTGTACCGCGCGGCGAACGCAACTCGGCACGGACCCACACGACGCCGAACAAGATCGAAGCCACGGCGCCAGCCCAGAAAAACACAGCGGCAACACCTCCGACCGACTCGAGGATGTTGACACTTCGGGTATTGGTCTTGTCGATCCCGAGCTTCTCGGTCATCTTCGGTAGGTCGACGTACGCCCCCATGAACAGCAGCGCCGTCACGAGCCACACGATCAGCATCGGCTTTTCAATGCGACCGTGATCGTCGCCAGCCTTGCGGCCGTAGATACGCAACACGCCATAGCGCTGCATCAGCGTGTGCTCGGCATTCCAGAGCCCAGCCATGAGGCCGACGAGCGTCAGGCTCACGTTGAGGCCGACGAAAATGAGTACGGTGGCCGCCAACGGCGCCCAGGTGTAGAGACGGCGATGCGCCAGGCGCTGATCGCGATCGCCGTACACCAGGCCGAGCGTCAGCGGCTGATGCGAAAACGAGATCAGAAAGATGATCACCATCAACGCCTGCGTATTGGTCACCGAGGACTCGAGACTGTGCATGAACAGGGCAACAGGTAACCAACACCAGCCGAGGACGACATCGGCCAGAATGCCATGCACCCACGGTTGCGCGGCGGTCGGCTGGTGCGAGGAAATGGACGACCGCGTCAACATCGTTGGCCACTGTAGCAAGGGGTGCTGGTGGACCTAGATCCCGATCAGGAGTGCGGCGCCCACGGTGCACATAACCCGTCGAGATCGTGAACCTCGATCTGGTCGCGGTTGGCGTAGGTGACCCAGTTGTTCGGGTCCGCCTTCAGCTTGAACGTGCGAAAGCTCATATCGGTGGTATCGATCGCAAGAATACGTCCGGAGAGCCCCTCGCCCAGATTGAGCAACAGCTTGATGACCTCGAGCGCTTGGATTGATCCGACGATGCCGGGCAACACACCCAACACGCCAGCCTCAGCACAACTCGGTGCCAGTTCAGCAGGCGGTGCCTCTGGAACCATGTCGCGATACGTGGGACCGTTCTTCGGGTCGAAGACGCTGACCATGCCCTCGAAACGGAAGATGCTGCCGTGCACTACCGGGATGCCGAGTTTCACGGATGCGTCGTTGAGGAGATAACGGCTGGGGAAGTTGTCAGCGCCATCGACGATCACGTCGTAACCGGAGATGATGTCGATGATGTTGCTGGCGTCGAGCCTGGTGTCGTAGGTAACGACGTTGACGTCGGGGTTGAGCAGGGTGAGCGTCTTCTTCGCGCTATCGACCTTGCGATCTCCGATGCGATCCATGTTGTGCAGAATCTGACGCTGCAGGTTCGATGCATCGACTTCATCCATGTCGACGATGCCGATGGTGCCAACACCTGCGGCAGCGAGATACAGCGCTGCAGGCGAGCCGAGGCCACCGGCACCAAGCAGCAGCACGCGCGCTCCGAGCAACTTCGCCTGACCTTCAGTGCCAACTTCGGGCAGCAACAAGTGACGCTGATAGCGATCCCGCTGCTCAGGGGTGAGGACGACAGGCTTTTTCCAGGCGCGTCCTTCGTCCTTCCACTTCCCGAAACCACCAATCATCGAGACCACGTTGGTGTAGCCGAGTTCTTGCAACGTCTTGGCCGCAAATGCTGAACGCACGCCACCGGCGCAATACGCGATCACTGGCGCTGTCTTGTCGGTGATGCGGCTCTCGATCTGCGCTTCGAGGTGACCACGAGCGATGTGAACAACCCCGGGTAGGGCGCCCTGATCGAACTCGTCGGGCTCGCGTACGTCGAGCACGGTGACGCCGCCCGCGGCGATGCGGGCCTCGGCAGTTGCAGTATCGATCTCGTTGATCTCGGCTTTGGCCTGGGCGAGCAAATCACGAAACGTAGGCATACCTGAAAGACTACCAATCTGGTCGGGATTTGCTACCGGTGTGCGCTGACTCTCGATTCAGGGTGGTCGCGACGTGTTCAACTCGCAATAAGGGCAGGGAGCGTCTCGCTGATCGAGGCATTGATGACGACGTCTGCATAGTGATCCATCTTGGTCGGCTCGCCGTTCAGGATGACGATCCGCGCGCCGGCTGCGCGGGCTCGAGGCACCATGTTCGCGACTGGGTACACCTGCAACGACGTGCCGACCGCCACGAGCACATCGGCCTGCTCCGCCGCGATCAGTGCTGCCTCGATGACCTCCGGCACGAGTGCTTGACCGAAGCTGATCGTGTCGCTCTTGAGCACACCATGTTCGCCACGTCCGCGACACACCAGACAATCGGGGTCCTGCTCGCCGGCACGGACTCGATCGAGCGTGAGGAGCATCGGCTGGCGATCGCGACAGTGCCAACACAGGCTCCAGTGCATCGTGCCGTGAACCTCGATCACGTTCTCAGGTGCGTGCCCGGCGCGCTGATGAAGTTCGTCGATGTTTTGCGTCACGAGTCGCAGCAGTTGCCCGCGGCGCTCGAGTTCGAACAGGCTTCGATGACCGGCATTGGGTTGCGCCTGCCACGCTGCGCTGT
>JAYTWP010000438.1:0-6115 GCA_043743395.1 Actinomycetota bacterium
CTTCCGCCGGCGGGCCTCGGGCTCGATCAACCCGTGACGAACCAAACACCGATACACCGACGACCGGCCCGGCAACGGCACCACCCGCTCCGCCTCCAACCGGAACAACAACGTGCGCGGACCCCACCCCGGATGCAACCGACGCAACTCGACGATGCGCGCCTCCACCACCGGGAGCGTCTGATGCGGACACGACAACGGCTTGGCCGTCCCATCGGCCAGCCCTGCCAACCCACCAGACGCGTAACGACGCAACCAACGATGCACCGTCTGGCGCATCACACCGAACCGAACCGCAACATCCGTCACCGTCGCCCCCTGGTTCAAGACCTCGAGCACAGCCTGATAACGCAGCTCCACAACACCCAGCTCCACCAACACGATGATCCTCCCCGAACCGACAATGACGACGAACATCACCATCGAAGAGGGCTCAGCTACAGCTGTCGAGAACAAGCGCGCGTAACACAGCTACCGGAACCACTGTCGCCCAGCTACCGGAGCCAGTCCCCGAACCGGAACACACCATCCGGAACCAACATGTCCACTATGAACCGGGACAGCACACGAAGAGCATTAGAAGAACCATTAGAAGTCAGGCGCCTGAACGACGACGCCCTGGCCCGCCGTAGTGGCTGACCAGGGCTTCCGTAGTGGCGGGGGCAGGATTTGAACCTGCGACCTTCGGGTTATGAGCGAGACGGCCGGGGTGTCCGCCAGTGACGGCGATGACCGGTTAGCGACCATGAGCAGCAGCTTCGCGTGGCGGCGCTTGACCGCTGTCGTCCCCCAAACACCGCTGCGACCAGGCACTTGGGTTGCAACATGGTTGCACCGGCCGATGAGGATCGGTTCGGCAGGCTGCTTACATGAACGATCTTGGGATGAGTCCGTTCGTTCGAGCTTCGCGTTCGAGGTCATCGCGGAAGTCGGGGTGGGCGAGCGAGATCATCGCCTTGGCCCGCTCGGGTATCGACTTGCCCTTCAGGTTGACCAGTCCGAACTCGGTGACGACGTACATCATGTCGCTGCGGGGCGCCGTGGCGATGTTGCCCGGTGTCAGGTTCAAGACCACACGACTGCGACGATCGCCGTTGCGTTCGTAGGTCGACGACATGCACAGGAACGACTTGCCACCGTTCGACGCATACGCGCCGCGAATGAACTGGAGCTGGCCTCCCGTGCCGCTGATGTGGCGATGGCCGTCGGACTCGCTTGCCGCTTGGCCTTGTAGGTCCATCTGGGTGGTGTTGTTGATCGCCGTCAGCCGGTCGTTCTGGATGATGAGGTGTGGCAGGTTCGTCATGTCGACGGGTTGGCATGAGATGTCGGGATTGTCGTGGATCGCGTCGTATGTGGCCTTCGAGCCGAGTCCGAAACTGCACACGATCTTGCCGGGGTGCACCGTCTTCGCCGAACCGGTGACGATGCCGGCGCGGTACAGATCGATGATCCCGTCAGTCAGCATCTCGGTGTGAATGCCGAGGTTGCGCACACCGCTGTCCATCAGCAGCGAGCACACTGCGTTGGGCATTGCGCCGATGCCGATCTGCAAGCACGCCCCGTCGCCGATCTCGCCGGCAATCAGTCGAGCGACAGCCCGATCGGCGTCGGTGGGAGCCGGGTTCGGAAGCTCGGGTAAGGGCTGGCCGTCGCCGTCGATGATGTAGTCGACCTGGCTGATGTGCAGTCCGTTGTCGATGCCGTGGAGGTACGGCAATGCCGGGTCGACCTCGACGATGACGACCTTGGCCCGTGAGGCGACCGCCCCGTGCCACAGGTTCGCCGCACTGAAGTTGAAGTACCCGTCAGCGTCGATGGGGCATGTCTTGATCACCATCACATCCGGGGGATCGATGAACCTTCGGTAGTAGTCAGGTATCTCCCCGAGGTTGCACGGGATGTAGTTCTGCAGCCCGGCGTCGCTCTGCTTGCGGTCGTAACCACCGAGGTGCCAGTTGAAGAACGAGACGTGCTCGCGCCCTGGATCGGCCTCAACAACGGCCCGCGGTCGGGTGCTGAGACACCCGCGAATGTTCACATTGCGAAGCTCCCCGATTCGCCGCGCCAGTGCCTTGTCGAACGCGTCGGGCTGCAACAGCCCGGCGCCGTAGTCGACCCAATCACCAGAGCGGATCAATGCCGCTGCGGCCTCCGCGGAGATGCGTTGAGCGAGTCGGTTGCGAGACATGCGAGTCGTCCCTCGATGAGTGCCGTTGTCGAGCGTCATGTTAGTTCACTTGCCTGGCCATGCCGACCCAGAACGGCTCGCGCAGCTTGTACTTCTGCAGCTTGCCCGTCGCTGTTCGGGCGAGCTCGGTACGGAACTCGACCGACGTCGGGCACTTGTAGCCGGCAAGCTTCGACTTGCAATAGTCGATGAGCTCGCGCTCAGTGGTGGTGGTTGAGTTGTCGGCGGGTACGACCAACGCCTTCACGGTCTCGCCCCATTTCGCGTGGGGCACACCGATCACCGCCACCTCCTTCACCGCTGGATGCGAGAAGAGTGTGTCCTCGACTTCGATCGAGCTGACGTTCTCTCCACCTGAGATGATCACGTCCTTCTTGCGATCGGTGATCGAGAAGTAGCCCTCCTCATCGACGACTCCGCCGTCACCGGTGTGGAACCAACCGTCTCGAATCGCATCCGCAGTCGCTGCGGGGCTGCGCCAGTAGCTGGACAGGATGTGGTTCGCCCGCGCCGTGATCTCGCCCTCATGGCTGATCTTCACCGCAACGCCGATGGCGGGAGCGCCCGCTCGTCCCAGTTTCTGTGCTCGCGCGAAGGGCGTGAGGTCGTCCCATTCCGAACGTCGGCGGCTGACCGTGACCATTGGTGCTGTTTCAGTCAGGCCGTAGAGCTGGATGAACTCCCAGTGCAAGTCCGTCTCGATCCGCTCGATCACTGAGGTTGGCGGCGGCGCTCCGGCAACGATGATGCGGACCCGGTCGCGTCCCGGAACATCGCCACCCCAACCGGCGGCAGCGTCGAGTACGGCAGAACAAACCGCAGGTGATCCACCCGTGAACGTCACGCCATGTTGGGCGATGCGACGAAGGATCTCGGGGCCGTCGACCCTGCGTTGCACCACCTGGGTGGCGCCCATCGCGCTCAGGTTGTATGGCATAGCCCAGGCATCGCAATGGAACATCGGCACGAGGTGCAGGTACACGTCTCGGTCGTTGATGCCGAACTGCCAACCCATGATCAATGTGTTCGTCCATCGCGCCCGATGCGTCTGCTCCACGCCCTTCGGCCGAGCCGTCGTGCCCGACGTGTAGTCGATAGAGACCAATGCGTTCTCGTCGGGCTCCCAGGCAATCGGCTGCCCGGGACGGTTCAAGAAGATTTCGTCGCTCTCCTCACCAAAGACGATCACGTGCTTGCACGCAATGTCCGACAACGACTCGGCGACCTCGGCATCGACAAGCAGCACCTCGGCCCCGGCGTGCTCGACGATGTACGCGACCTCATCAGGCTTGAGGCGGAAGTTGATCGGCACGATCACCCTGCCGTTGCCCGGCACGCCGTAGTACATCGTGAGGAAACGGGCCGAGTTCTGGCTCACCACGGCCACTCGCCCCCCCATCGGAACTCCGAGCTCGTCGAGCGCGACGCCGATCGATCGGCGAACGTCACCCAGCTCGCGGTAGGTGAGGTCGGGCAGCGGGTGGGCTGGTTGGTCGGGCTCGTCGATGATCGCGACACGGTCCGGGTACACCGCGATGGCCCGGTCGAGGAAGTCGTTGATGGTCAATGGAAGTGACATGGAGGTCACCGTAGGCAAGGCGTGTTTGGAGCGTGTTTGGGGCGCGTCGGCGTCGAGGACGAGCCCCAAACATTCGCATACCCATGGCGTCTATGCTCGCCACCATGAGGTCCGCCGAGTTTGATGCATGATGGGTGGCGCACAGGTCACGCTCCTCGGGCAGTTCGAGGTCAGCGTCGACGGAAAAACCGTCGAGATCAAGTCCTCCAAGGAACGAGCGCTGCTCGCCCGCTTGGCGCTCGCTCCAGGCACCGTGGTCGCGGCCGACAGCCTGATCGACGCGATCTGGCCGGACGAACGTCCGAATGATCCTCCTCGCGCGCTGCGCTATCACGTGTGGCACTTGCGCGACCTGCTCGAGCCGCACCGCGCCGATCGCTCGGAGGGCACGCTCGTGCTGACCCGACCCGCGGGCTACCTGCTGGCAGTCGACGCGCCCGCGGTCGACGCCGTGCGGCTCGAGGCCGACTGGGTGAAGGCCAGGAGCCTGGCGCACGACCCGCGCAGCAGGCGCGACACGCTCGGAATGCTGCTCGATGCGTGGCATCCGGCGGCCTTCGCCGAGGCGGCCGACAGGGGGCCATTGGCGCAAGCCGCTCTTCGTCTCGATCGCCTCCGCTCGACGATCCTCAGTGATCGTGTCGCGGCCGACATCGCCCTCGGCTGCGACGTCGAACTCGTTCCGGAGCTCGAACAGCTCGTCGCCGCCCATCCGTTCGACGAGCGACTGCGAGGACATCTCATGACGGCGCTGTACCGGGCGGGCCGCCAGGCCGACGCGCTGGCGGTCTACGCCGCCACCCGAGCCCTACTTGTCGAGGAGCTTGGGGTGGAGCCCGGCCCAGAGTTGCGCGACCTCGAGCATCGCATCCTTCGCCACGACGAAGCGCTCGCCGGCAACGCGCTGCGCAACGCCGGCGCCCCAATCCTGCGCGCGGACGACCTGCGGACGAACCTGCCGCACCCGGTGGACTCCTTCGTTGGGCGAGACAACGAGATCGCCGAACTCCGCCGTCTCCTTGGCGACTACCGGCTGGTGACGCTGACCGGTGCGGGGGGCATCGGCAAGACCCGCCTCGCTGTCGAAACGGGTCGAAGGTTGGTTGACGACTACGCCCACGGTGTCTGGCTGGCCGAGCTCGCTCCAGTGATCGACGACGATTTGGTGGCCACCGTCGTTGCGGAGACCTGGGAGCTCACGGCCGCGGAGTCCGACGTGGACGATCTCGTGATCTCGTTCCTGCGTCCCCGGCAGCTCGTCCTCGTCCTCGACAACTGCGAACACGTGAGCGGCGCGGCAAGCCGATTCGCCACCCGGGTGTTGCGGGAGGCACCGGGAGTTCGGATCCTCGCCACCTCACGCGAGTCGCTCGGCGTCCCCGGCGAGGCGGCCTTGCGGGTGCCGAGCCTCGACCATGGTGGATCGGGCGACGCTCCGGGCGCAGCGGCAGCCCTGTTCGTCGATCGCGGGCGTGCGGCCCGACCGGGCTGGGCGCCTTCTGCCGACGCCGCCGCCGCGATCGACCGGATCTGCGAACGCCTGGACGGTATCCCCCTCGGGCTCGAACTGGCCGCAGGGCGCCTGAGAAGCATGGCGCCGACGGAGATCGCCGATCACCTCGACCACTCACTCGGCATGCTGGCCTTGGCGGCCAAGAACGGGGTGCCACGCCACCGGACGCTCGCCGCGACCGTCGAGTGGTCCTACCGATTGCTCTCGGAGCCCGAGCAGGCGCTGTTCCGTTGTGTTTCGGTGTTCATCGGCGGATTCGATCTCGCGGCCGCATCTGCGGTGTGCGGCGCTTCGGGTGTTAGCGCTGTCGACGTGGACGACCTCATGGACTCCCTCGTCGACAAGTCGCTCGTGCTCGCAGCACCTGGCAGCGACGGCACTCGCTACCGGCTCCTCGAGCCGCTCAGACAATGGGCCCACGAGCAACTGGTCCGCAACGGCGAGGCCGATGCCGTGCGGCTCGAGCACGCTCACCATTTCGCACGACTCATCTCCGACCTGTCGCCGGTCTACCACGGGCACGGTCAGGAGGTGGCGCTGCGTCGCACCCTGACCGACTACCCGAACGTTCGGCTCGCCCTCGCGACGCTGGCCGACACAGGTGACGCTGACCGCCACCTCGATGTGTGCTTCAGGCTGTTCTCGTTCTGGGCCCACCAAAGCATGCATCTCGAGGGATTCCAAACCTGCCGGCGCAGCCTCGACGTTGCGGGCCCCGGGGCAGACCTGATGGCGCAAGTGAAGACAGCGTTCGTCGGCTCCGTCTGCGGCGCGTGGACACGGCGCAGTGACGTCGTCGAGATGGCGGCGCAAGGCCGGGATCTTGCCGAGC
>JAYTWP010000439.1:0-2101 GCA_043743395.1 Actinomycetota bacterium
GCGCTTCGGGCGAACAGCCGACCCGCTTCCCAGTTCGACAAACCGAGCTCGGGCCGATTGAGAGCGAATTGGCCGTCGACCCAACGCGTGAAACCGTCACCGATGAACGGGGCGTCGCAGTGGTCATAGAACCACGCATGCTCCACGCGATCATCGCTGATCAGTGACGCAGCAAGATGCGGGCTGTAGCGATTGAAGAGCTGTACAGCGTGCTCAATCGTGTCGACAACAACGAGCGACACCTCTGGCGAGTTCTCCCACTCCCATTCGGTGGCGAGTACGTCGATCTCAATGGTGTCCGCGAACGGTACGTCGGCGCGATCGCTTGCATGGTCGGTAGAGACCAGTTCGGTGAAGCAAGCGTCCGGTACGTGCGCGACCGACGCGCGCTCAACGTGCACACGTGACGATGCCGAACGTGCCTGCCCCGCCGCGCGCACGGCATCGATGAACACCGGCACGAGGTCGCCAGCGCGGTCGGCAACGATGCAGCAGACATTCAGCGTGTTACAGACCTTTCGGTCCAGTGAGTTGAGCACCGACGCACGGAAGCGATCCGGGTCGGCGTTTGTGGAAGCCACCAACCATGCGCCTCCTGTTCCGTGCAGGCTCACCGGCACGCCCGCCTGGCGTGCAACAGCGCCAAGCTGAGCAACGGCCTCACCTGAACCCCGAGCGATTGCGAGCGAGAGCCGCCGATCGTTGAGCAGCGCCCATCCGGCCGCATGCGCCGCTGAGTTCACCAGCACGACGCAATCCTCGGACAAGCCCGCCTTGGCGAGTGCCGGCAGCAGCGCGCAGCGCATGATCGCATGGGCAGTGCCAAGTGCATCGCTGCCGATCCGCAGCACCGCAGTATTACCGGTACGCAGAACTCCGGTTGCGTCCGTGAACACATTTGGACGCCCCTCAAAGACGAATCCAACCACACCCAGCGGAGCTCGCTGCACAGCAACGGACCAGCCGTCGTGGCGCACTTCCTCGGTCACCCTGTGACGTGGGCTCGTCGAGTCACGCCACACTCGCAAGCCGTCGACCATGTCTGTACGCATCCGTTCAGACAAGATGAGGCGCGTCGTCGAACGACCGCGAGCGCGAGCCGACTGAACATCGGCCTCATTCGCGCTGGCGATCATGGAGAAGGTGTCGTCGTCTTCCAGCGCGGTGGCGAATGCGTCGTAGAACGCCGATATCTGTTCGTCGGCCACCGACGCCAGCGCTGCGAACGCGTGGACCGCCCGATCGACGGCGGTGTTGACCAAGGCATGCTCTGCGGCCGGAATGTGCAACAAGGCACCGCTGTCCTGCACGACCACCAAGCGGTCCCCAGGAGCGAAGCGCTGCGCAAGCTCGAGCGGGACGACGGCCAAACGATCGCCTCCGAACGGCACGAGTTGGCCTGCCTGGAGACCGACGAGCGGCTGAGAGTTATCCATCGGGCACAGCGTAGGTGCTCACCCGAAGGCGCCGCTTGCCCAGAAGCTGCACAAGTCGCCGATGAAGCGAATAGCTTGACGACATGAGTGCTCCCCAGCTGTACTTCCGCCAACTGTTGTCCGGTCGAGACTTCGCGCAGGACAACCCCGTGGCCCGACAAATGGTGAACTTCGTGTACGCAATCGGCGATCGTTCAACCGGCGAAACGCTGCTCGTGGATCCCGCCTACGCGGTGAACGACATCATCGATGCCGTGGAGGCCGACGACATGACGGTCACGGGCGTTCTTGCCACGCATTATCACCCCGATCATGTCGGTGGCGGCATGATGGGCTACGCCATCGAAGGCATCACTGATTTGCTCGACCGGTGCCAGTGCCCGATCCACGTGCAGTCCAACGAAGCACTGTGGGTGCAACGCACCACGGGAATCTCGGCTACCGAACTCGCACAGCATGATTCGGGCGACATCGTCACCGTTGGCGGTATCGAGATCACGCTGCTGCACACACCTGGGCACACACCCGGAAGCCAATGCTTCCTCGTCGAAGGGCGTCTGGTTTCGGGCGACACGCTGTTCCTGGAAGGTTGCGGCCGCACCGACCTGCCGGGCAGCAACCCGGAACACATGTACTCGAGTTTGCAGATGCTTGCGGCCCTCCCC
>JAYTWP010000440.1:0-1759 GCA_043743395.1 Actinomycetota bacterium
GTCACTGCGGGCAGTAGGAGCGTGCGGATACCGACGTCGATTGCAGCGCCATCGTTGACGTAATTGTCACCAACCATCAGGGCGTGTTCCGGCGCCACACCGACGGCGCCAAGAGCGATGCGAAACAACTGAAGTTCCGGCTTTGTGGTGCCGTGTTCACCCGACAACACATAGGTATTGATGAGGTGATGGAGATCGTAGTGCTGCAGGATCGGCCGCAGATCGAACGCAACGTCGCTCACGATCACGACCGGCACACCCCGGGCATCGAGCTCGTGCAAGACATCGGCGGTGTCCGAGTACGGCGACCAACCCGCAGCCGAGGTCTCGAAGTCATACAACGCCTCGATCACACCAGGGAACCTCATCTCGAGCTCGTGCCAGAGTGCGGACCAGCATTGGCGATGCAGCATTGGTGACTTGTCACGCCCTTTGGCGATTTCGGCAGCTGAGCGCGATCGAACGCGTGCGTCGTCCCACAGCGAGCGCACCTCATTCACGTTCGCGCCGATGCGGCGGTCGGCAGCAAAGTTCACGATGAAGTCGACACTGCCTGGCGTGTCGAACAGCGTGTGTCCCCAGTCGAGAAGGACGGCCTGCGTACTCAACGCATCTTGGCCTGAAGGCGCTGATCGAGTGCGTCGAGGAAGTCCTCGGTATTGAGGAACGGCGCGTCTTTGCTGATCAGCGTGGACAAGTCCTTGGTCATCTGGCCGCTCTCGACGGCTTCGATGCACACCGTTTCGAGCGCATCCGCAAACGCAATCAGCTCTGGAGTGTTGTCGAGCATGCCACGGTGCGCCAGACCCTTCGTCCACGCGAAAATTGAGGCAATCGGGTTGGTCGAGGTCTTGTTGCCCTTTTGGTGTTCGCGGTAGTGCCGAGTGACGGTTCCGTGTGCAGCCTCGGCTTCCATCGTGCGGCCATCGGGGGTGAGTAACACGCTGCTCATCAGACCCAATGAGCCAAAGCCCTGGGCAACGATGTCGGACTGCACATCACCGTCGTAGTTCTTACAGGCCCAGAGGTAGCCACCTTCCCATTTGAGCGCGCACGCCACCATGTCGTCGATGAGACGATGCTCGTACGTGAGGCCCTTTGCGTCGTAGTCGGCTTTGAACTCATCGTTGAACACCTGCTCGAAGATGTCTTTAAAGCTGCCGTCGTACGCCTTGAGGATTGTGTTCTTGGTACTGAGGTACACCGGGTAGTTGCGCTGCAGGCCATAGGTGAGGCTCGCCCGAGCAAAGTCGCGAATAGAGTCGTTGAAGTTGTACATGCCCATACCGACACCACCATCGTCGCCGAACTTGGCGACCTCCATGACCACCGGCTCGTCGCCGTTCGAGGGCGTGAAGGTCATGGTGAGCGAGCCAGCTCCGGGCACCTTGAAGTCGGTGGCCTTGTACTGGTCGCCGTGTGCATGACGACCCACGACGATCGGCTTGGTCCAGCCAGGCACCAAGCGCGGGATATTGCTCATGATGATCGGCTCGCGAAAGATCACGCCGCCGAGAATGTTGCGAATCGTGCCGTTCGGGCTCTTCCACATCTTCTTCAGACCGAATTCCTCGACGCGGGCTTCATCGGGGGTGATGGTGGCGCACTTCACTGCGACGCCGTGCTTCTTGGTGGCCTCGGCAGAATCGATCGTGACCTGATCATTTGTGGCATCGCGATGCTCGATGCCGAGGTCGTAGTAATCGAGGTTGATGTCGAGATACGGCAGGATCAGCTTTTCCTTGATGAACTGCCAGAT
>JAYTWP010000441.1:0-2773 GCA_043743395.1 Actinomycetota bacterium
CGACGCCGATGGTGGGGCGCCATGGTTGCCGAACCGGGTGACCAAGACCTTCATCGGGCATCGGCGTCGTGCAGGGGTCGGCAAATTCAGGTTGCACGACCTGCGACATTTCATGGCAACCGAGATGCTCGCTCATGGTGTTGCCGTGGTGACCGTCGCGCAACGACTTGGCCACGCCCGCGCTTCGACGACCCTGAACGTCTACGGCCATTGCGTTCCGGGTGCCGATCGTGACGCCGCCGACTACATCGCCGGCCTCCTCAGCCGTGAGGCAGATCGAGAACGTGCCGTGTGACGACTTATCGGCGAGATTCTCCTGGGCTCACCCAATTGTGTTTGCTTCGCACGGGTTTCGGATATATCGTGGACGCTATGTCTTGGGGCGAGGTCGAGTTGGAGTCGGAGGTTGCCAACTGGTTTCTCGCACTCGACGAGGACGATCAGGCCCGAGTCGGATTTCACGTCGATCGGCTCGGGGAACTCGGCCCGTTGTTGGACGAACCGCACACCAAACAACTGGAGCGAAAGCTGCGCGAACTGCGCTTCTATTTGTTGGGTCGGCCAACCCGGATCACGTACTGGATAGCGCCCGGCCGGGTGATCGTGCTCTTGACGGTGTTCGCCAAGACACGACCGAACGAGCGCCGCGAGGTGGACAGAGCAAAGCGAGCATTGCAGCGATGTATGACAGAGCACGAACTGACAGGAGATCAAGATGACTGAGCGAACGAACTGGAAATCGGTGCCTCAACCTGACGCGGGTCGGGTTCGTGACGTCGTGGAGGATGAGGCGCGTATCACGGCGTTTCGCGAGCTGGTGTATCAGCTCCGCGTCGACGCGGGTCTGACTCAGGTTGAGTTGGCCCGACGGATGGGGACGACTCAGTCTGCGATCGCGAGGATGGAAAATGGTGGTACGCGTCCGACGTTGGAGACCTTGGAACGCGTCGCTGGCGCCGTTGATCAAGAACTCGCTGTCGTGGTCGGCACGCGGCTGATCGAGAACCGGTCCATCGCCAAGATGGTCCGTAGCGGCCACGCGGTCGTTCGCAAGGCAAGCTGACGAGCACATAGCGCGCGTGTGATGGTAGACCGGTATACGAACTGGACGGAACAGGCGGATTTCTCGGACGGTTTTGCGGACTGTGGAGCACTGCAGCGCAGTAGACGGACTGTACGGACGGTCGTCATCACCTTGCCAAGGTGAGGGTCGCGAGTTCGAATCTCGTCATCCGCTCGGATGAGACCCCGGTCAGCAGCAATGCAGGCCGGGGTCTCGGCGTTTTGTGGATCGTGGTGCTGCCCGAGCCCCGGCGACCACGAAGTAGTCGGGCGGTTCTGTGGTGTTGCCAGCGTGCAGCGCCCGATACTGTCGCAGCAGTCAATGGGCCGATCCCGTATGGCGGAGCAAAGGAAGTTGGCCTGTCGATCTGTCAGGATGGAGTCCATGAGCATTGTGATCGCTCGATTGAAGCGAGCTATGAGTCTCACGGACGGCCTGGCCGAAGCTCTGCCTTCGTGCGCACTGGGGGCGCACGACGGCGCGGCACGTTCCAACACGATCAGCGGCCAATTTTGGTGCATCGTGGGTGCTCGAGAGAGCTACGTGAGAGCGTTCGATGCGCAGGCATGGCAGGGCTTCACATGTTCTTTAGTTGAGGAGGGATCGTTGTCCTCGATACGCGCCGCACTTTCGGCCACTTCAGACGGTCTCCTGGATCGGCTGGACAATCGCCTGAGGTCTCTTTAAATGCTGCTCGCGAAGAAATCCTGACGGACCTACTCGAGCATGAAGTTCAGCATCATGGTCAATTGATCCGTTACTTCTATGCGAACGGTCTCACGTTTCCGGCGGCGTTTGCCAGACGCTACGCCCTCAACGCGTGAGTCGGTGACGGAGTGTCGATCACCGATGGCCCTACATGGGAGCACTCGTTGCCGAGCAGCGATCAGATCCGACCGATTCGAAATCGGATGCCTCAGGGCAGCGCAATGGTAGGCGCCAGGAGTCGGTCTACGAAGTGACCCAGCCCGACCGTTGAGAGTCGTTGCATCATTGCGTCCCAGGTCTGGGGCGGGCGTCGGTTTGCTGAGATCATCGCGTTGATGACGTTCACGAGGTCTTCGGCGAATCCTTCGTCCAACAACGAGCAGAAGAACTCATCTGCGGTCATGACGGTTGGTTTGATCACCCCGGTCGGCGGCACGGCCGGTTCGAAGTCCTTGGTGTTGTTCGTGACCAGCAGAGCAGCGCCGCTTTCTGCGGCGGCAGCGAGATGCATCAGGTCGGCGTCGTCGGGCCCGGTCCACAAGTTGGCTGCGCTGTCGTAGGTGGAGGCAGCGATCCTGCCGTTCGGGAACGTTTGGCAGATCTCGTCGATGAATCGTTGGGCATTCGCGGGTGCGAGCCCTTTGTGGTCGACAAGGACGCGGTGGATCTCTTCGAGCAGGTGGTCGCTGTACACAAGTTCGAATAGTCCGTATTCGGCTGCGCTGAGCGTCAGGTCTGCGAGTGACGCCGGAAACAAGACATTGGTGTCAACGAAGACACGCGGAGATTTCAATATTCGACGCCGCCATCGACGAGTGCGTCGATGGCCCGGCGGACACCGTTGCGGCCATGCTCGCGCTGCGCTTTGAGCTTGTTGATCTCGGAGATCGAGATGATTCGATGCTTCGATCCGGGCTTGTATCGGTGGGTGAGTTTGCCGTCAGCGATCAGTCGGTCTACGAACTGACGCGACACCCCGAGCAACGTCGCCGCGTCCGCGGG
>JAYTWP010000442.1:0-2800 GCA_043743395.1 Actinomycetota bacterium
GCCGCGCTTGCCGCCGCGGTTGTTGTCGCGCTCGTGATCGCGTTCAATCTGTGGCCACTGCCGTGGGGCGCGGCAGTTCGCGGGTTGGTGTTGGGCATGTTGAATGCACTGTTAGCGATCGGGCTCGCGCTCGTGTACCGGGCAAATCGCGTCCTCAACTTTGCGCAAGCCGATCTCGGGTCGGTACCAACGTCGTTGGCCGTGGCGTTGGTGGTTTTCTCCCACTGGCCGTATCCCCTCGGGTTCGTCGTCGGACTCGTCGTGGCTGTGGCGTTGGGTGCGATCGTCGAGCTCACGATCGTGCGACGGTTTCGCAACGCGTCGCGATTGGTGCTCACGGTCGCGACGCTCGGCATCACCCAGTTGCTCACGGTGCTCGGCATTCTGGTGCCACGATGGTGGGGGCGTAACGCAGCCTCTGAACGATTGCCGCAGATGTTTCCCTGGAAACTCGACATCGGGCCGTTCCGGCTGCTTTCCAACGACTTCGTCGCGCTCATCGTCGCCCCCATCGTGATGGTGTTGGTCGCGTTGTTCTTGAACCGCACGCGCATTGGTGTCGCCGTACGCGCTGCTGCCGAGCGAAGTGACCGCGCCAACATGCTTGGTATCCCTGTGGCGCGTTTGTCGACCATCGTGTGGGCGCTCGCGGCGGCGTTGTCGTTCATCGCCTTGTTCCTCCGTGCTGGCATTCTGGGCGCGCCGATCGGCAGTGCGTTCGACGTCACCAATCTGCTGTTCGCGATGGCGGCACTGGTGATCGGCCGGCTGCATCACCTGCCGACAGTTGCGGCCGCCGGTATCGGCATCGGATTTCTCGACTATTGGGTGCAGTGGCACGCGCAGAGTCCACTCCTCGTGGTGCCGATGGTGTCAGCAGTGTTGCTCGCCGTGTTGCTATTCCAGCGTCGGTCGCTGAGCCGTCGTGACAACGACGTGACGTCTTCGTGGCGAGGCGCCGAGGAAGTCCGTCCGCTCGCTCCCGACGTTGCGCGCCTACCGCTGATGCGGCTGGTTCGATGGGGCGGTGCCGCACTGATCGTCGTTGCGCTGGTGTACCTACCGATCGTGCTCCGCGTCGATCGGTTGATTCAGTTGACCGAAGTCGTGATCTTTGCCGTCATCGGTCTCTCGCTGATGGTGCTCACCGGCTGGGCCGGGCAGATCTCGCTCGGACAGATGGGATTCGTTGCGGTCGGTGCAGCCGTCAGCGCGCTGTGCACCTCGCGCTGGCACGTCGACCTCTCGTTGGCACTCGTGATCGGTGGTGTCGCGGGGGCCGCGGCAGCATTGCTCGTTGGGTTGCCAGCGTTGCGTCTACAGGGTCTCTACCTTGCAGTGACCACGCTCGCGTTCGGCCTCAGCGTTTCGTCATGGCTGCTGAACGACCGCTTCTTCGGATGGATTCCGGCAACGAGGTTGAAGGTACCGCCGCTGTTCGGGCGACTCGACGTCGACACTCCCACGCGCTTCTATGCCTATTCGTTGGTGGTGCTCTGCCTCGTGATTCTCGCAGTGCGTGGCATTCGGCGTTCGCGGGCGGGCCGAGTCATCGTCGCCCTGCGCGAGAACGAGCGTGCCGCACAGAGCTTCTCTGTGCCAACGATTCGAGCCAAGCTCGCGGCGTTCATGCTGAGCGGGGCGATCGCCGGAATTGCCGGTGGCTTGTTCGTGCATTCGAACCACGCGTTCAGCCTCACGCAGTTCAGCGTGGGGCAGAGCTTCGGGGTGTTCACGGCAGCGATCATCGGAGGACTCGGGTCTGTTTCAGGAGCGATCATCGGTGCGATCTATACACGCGGAACGCTGCGTTTGCCATCGCTCGAATGGCGGCTGCTGTCCACGTCGGTGGGCGTGCTGATCATCTTGCTCGTCATGCCCGGTGGCCTCGGCAGCCAGGTGACCAAGCTGCGCGACCTGCTCGGCAAAGCGGCCAAGCGGCTGCACTCGCACAGCAGTGAGTCAGCGTCCGCGCCGGTGTCACCAGTTGATGCCCCTTCTGCGCCGGCGGACCCGCAAACCCAGACAGAAATGCAGTCGGTATGAAGAAGCTGCTCAAAGGAATTCGCCACCCCATGGTGTGGTTGCGCACCATCTGCGGTGGCGAATCGGCCTTCCCGCTCGTGGTGCTGTTCGGCCTGAATGCCGTCGACGAACTCGATCGCACAGCATTCGGCATCCTCTTGCCGAACATTCGCAAGGCGTTCAACATCAACCTCACCACAGCGCTCGGTCTCGTGGCGCTCGCATCGATTGCTGCCTTGGCGCTGCAGGTGCCGATTGCCCAATACGCCGATCGTTCGCGCCGAATTCCTCTGGCTATTACAGGGGCACTGGTGTGGGGTCTTTTCAGCGGTATGACCGGGCTCGCGATGGGCGTCGTGGTGCTCACCATTGCTCGTTCGGGGTCGGCCATCGGAAAGGCCGTGGTGGATCCGACGCACAACTCACTTCTTGCCGACTACTACCCGATCGAGACTCGCAGCAGCGTGTTTAGCGCTCATCGTGCCGCAAACGCCGTTGGCTCGTTCGTGGGCCCGCTGTCGGCCGGCTTGCTTGCGTACTACTTCGGATGGCGTACCCCGTTCTTTGTGTTCATGGTGCCAACTTTCATCTTTGCGGTCCTTGCCCTGCGGATGCGTGAACCGATTCGTGGCCGGTGGGAGCGTGCTGCCACGGGTGCGTCCGAAGAGGTCATCAACACCGAGGAGATACCGGCGTCCTTCGCCGAGAGTTGGCGCACCGTACAGAAGGTGCAGAGCCTTCGCCGGATCTGGTGGTCACTGCCGTTCTTGGCGAC
>JAYTWP010000443.1:0-1676 GCA_043743395.1 Actinomycetota bacterium
CACACCCAGCGAGGACCAGATGTCATGAGGCTGTGGCCCCGGATCGCTGATCGGTAAACCGAGGCGAACCAAGAGGGGCTGTGAATCGCCGGCGAGTACCCCGACGACGTGTTCGGAACCGATGACCTCGCCGGCCAAGCACGCCTCCATGACTTCGCCGAGTAGACGATGCTCGTCATCGACCGTCTTGGCCCACGCGCTGACCTGGTAGTGCATTTGGTAAAAACGCACCGGCGGTTGCCGAGCGCCGACACGGCCATCAGCAGTGCGCTCATCGTTCCAGTCGGCCGAGCGACGCCCGATGTCTTCGACAACGCGATGCAAGAAACACGACACGACCGGACGCTTCAGGGTCTTTGCCCATTCGTCGGATGGGGTCTCGAAGCTCACCGACGTTTCCGCGCCAAGCGTCGCCGCGAGGAAGTTGGCCAGCGATCGGTCAGTGTCTGCGATCACCATCGCATTATTCACCGCTGCGTCGGGCAGTGGGAAGACGTCAAAGGACACCTAATCGGGCAACCGCTTCTGCCCTCAGACACCACCACCTCGAGTCGCTGCGGCGAGGCCACCGCGCCGCAGTGCCCATTCGTGCACATCGGGTTGCCCCACCCAAGGGTCAAGCGCACCTATCTACGCGACCCTGTGACACCTCAGTATGCAAGGAGCCACGGGCAGCCCGCCCGCAGCCCATGATCCACATCGCCTGTCGAAGGAGTTTCACCTATGCCGACCTATCTCTCGCCCGGCGTCTATATGGAAGAGGTGTCATCCGGTTCGAAACCCATCGAGGGAGTCGGCACGGCCGTCGCCGCTTTCGTTGGATTTGCCCAGAAGGGCCCTGCGAATCAACCCACCCTCGTCACCAACTGGACGCAGTTCAACCAGAACTTCGGTGACTTCGTAGACGGGTCGTACCTCGCTCACGCGGTGTACGGCTACTTCCTCAATGGCGGTGGCGTTGCCTATGTCGTTCGTATCGGTAGCGACGACGGAGATTCCGGGTCGGCTGCGAAAGTAGCGCAGGGTGAATTGCCCGCCGGCGAAGGCAAGGCCGGTCTCGTCATCAAGGCGCTCGAAAGTGGCGCGGCTGGCGATTCGATCACCGTCGAGACACACGATGCGTCTGAGCCGGGTGAGGCCAACGATCAGTTCAAGCTGATCGTCAAGCGTGGCGACAAGGTCGAGGAGACCTTCGACAACGTCACGCTTCGCAAGGGGCCGAACAACGTGGCAACTCGCGTCAAGACCGAGTCCAAGTTGATTTCCGTCGAGGAAGTCCGCGGCGGCGCAACGATGGAGTTGAGCAAGGGCGCCAGCGTGAATCTCGGTGGCGGCGGCGGGCTACCCGACAGTGTGCGCGTTTCGCCGACTGACTACGTGGGCAACTCCTCTGATCGCACCGGCTTCGGCGGTCTGGAAGCGATCGACGAAGTCACGATGCTCTGCGTCCCCGACCTCGTCGCTGCACTCCAGCGCGGCATGATCGACATGGAGGGTTTCAAGGCCGTGCAGTTAGCGATGATCGCCCACTGTGAACTGATGGCCGATCGTGTCGCGATCCTTGACCCACCACCGTCGATGAACGCCCAGCAGATCAAAGAATGGCGCGTCGATGTCGCCGGATACGACAGCAAGTACGCAACGTTGTATTGGCCGCAACTGAAGGTGATGGACCC
>JAYTWP010000444.1:0-2732 GCA_043743395.1 Actinomycetota bacterium
CAACAGCACGCCGACGATGTCGGACAAGAACCCGGGAGCGAGCATGAGGGCTCCGGCCGCGAGCAGACACACGCCATCGGCAATTTCGCGCGACGGCACCTGACCCGCCTGCACCTGCTGCGCGAAGCGGCGCCAGACCTTGAGTCCCTCGCGCTTCACCAACCACGCTCCGATGAACGCGACCGCAATGATCAGGCCCATCGCATTCCAGAATCCAATGGCGTTGCTGACTTGGATGAAGACGAACAATTCGGCAGCAGGCATGACGATGAAGATGAAAAACAACAACATCAGCTGGCCCAGAACACTGTCTTTAGCTCGCTGTAATGGTTGAGCGCTTCCATCGACAGCTCACGACCCAGCCCACTTTGTTTGAAGCCACCGAACGGCGTGCTGAACCGGACCGACGAATTGCTGTTGATCGACAAGGTTCCGGTGTCGACGCCGCGAGCCATCCGCATCGCCCGGCTCGCGTCGCGGGTCCATACCGAACCCGAGAGTCCATACTCGCTGTCGTTGGCCATGGCGATTGCATCGGCTTCGGTATCGAATGGGATCACCACGGCCACAGGACCGAAGATCTCCTCGCGAGCAAGACGTGCGTCGGGCGCGCACGCAACGACGTGACACGGCACCCAATAGCCGGCGCCCGTGGGTGCGGAACCCTTCCACAACACGTCGGCGCCATCGAGGAATCCCTGCACCTTGTTCCTGTGCGCCGCAGTCACGAGTGGACCCATTGCGGTCTCTGCCAGCAGTGGGTCGCCGACGGTGAACTCATTCGATGCCTGGATGAATAGCTCGACAAAGCGATCGTATGCCTCGCGTTGGACGAGCACCCGACTGCGCGAGCAACAGTCCTGACCCGAGTTGTCGAACACCGCCCCCGGCGCGGATGCAGCAGCGGCCTCAAGGTCGGCATCGGCGAACACGATGTTCGCGCTCTTCCCACCGAGCTCGAGCGTGACCCGTTTGACCTGATCTGCGCATCCGGCCATGATCCGTTTGCCAACTGCGGTACTTCCGGTGAAGCCCACCTTGCGCACTGTTGGGTTCTCCACAAAGCGCCAGCCGACTTCCGCGCCAGTACCGACCACAACGTTGAGCACACCCTCGGGCAGCCCGGCCTCGAGCGCAAGTTCGCCGAGTCGAATCGTGCTGAGCGGGGTGAGCTCGGAAGGCTTGATCACCACGGTATTTCCACACGCAAGCGCGGGGCCGATCTTCCATGCGGCGATGAGGATGGGGAAGTTCCACGGCGTAATGACTCCGACGACACCGAGGGGTTCGTGGAAGGTCATCGTGACGCCGCCAGCGACCGGAATGGTGGAGCCGGTGTGCTTGTCAATACAGCCTGCGTAGTAATGAAAGACATCGGCGGCAGCGTTCGCGCACCAACGGCTGTTGCCGATGGGCATGCCCATGTTCGCAGTGTCGAGCTGCGCGAGTTCTTCGGCATGATCGGCAACGGTGTCGGCGAATCGACGCATCAGCTTGATGCGATCGAGTGGGGTCATCGACCTCCATGCAGGCAGTGCCGCAGATGCCCGAGAAATGGCTGCGTCGGCATCGGCAGCTGTAGCGAGCGGCTGGTTCAGGATCAGCGCTTCCGTGGCCGGATTGAGAAGGGCAAGCGTGTCAGACATCGGCATCAGGATACTTCTCGACGGCCGCTCCCGGCCCCGCCCGCCCCCGATCCACCATGTCACCGCCCACCACAGCACGCCACCACGCCACCACGCCACGCCGTGAGATCGGTAGCCTGATTGGATGCTCGTGTGGATAGACCTTGAAATGACCGGACTCGATGCCACCCGAGATGTCATTGTTGAAATTGCAACTATTGTCACCGATGACCAACTCAACATCGTGGCCGAAGGCCCCGATCTGGTGATCCATCAGGACGAAGCAGCGCTCGCCAACATGGATCCCGTCGTTGTCGATATGCACACCCGCAGCGGCCTGCTTGAATCGATCAGGTCCAGCACGATCAGTCTTGAAGACGCTGGCGCAGCCACGCTGGCTTTCATCAAGGAGCACGTGCCGGTTGCGGCCTCCGTGCCCTTGTGTGGCAACTCCATCGGTATGGATCGGCGGTTCCTCACCGCGTATCTGCCCGAAATCGAGAACTGGCTTCACTACCGCAGCATCGATGTCTCGAGTGTCAAAGAGCTCGTGCGCCGCTGGTACCCACAGGTGAAGAACGACCTACCGCACAAGATCGGCGCCCATCGAGCGCTCGACGACATTCGAGCCAGCATCACCGAGCTGCAGTTCTACCGTGAGCGGATCTTTCTTCCGATCGACGCACAAGACAACGCATAACACCACTCGCCCGCCCGAGCGGCATGGCAGTACCGTGCAGGTATGACCGAACAGGCCGCGCGTCCCCGCAAACAAGAGCAGGAACCTGCGTCCGAAGACATCATCGAGTTGGCCCCCGGGGTCTTGCGCAGCCAGCTTCCGATCTCGATGCCCGGCCTCGGCCATGTGAATTGCTATTTGCTCGAGGACGAACGCGGCATCGCCGTCGTCGACCCCGGCCTACCGAGCAAAGATTCCTACGTGGCACTCGAGGCGCGGCTCAAGGCTGCCGGGTATCCCCTCCAACGAGTGCACACTGTCATCGTCACCCACAGCCACCCAGATCACTTCGGAGGCGCAGGTTGGTTGCACGCTCAGACCGGTGCCGACATCGTCACGCATCGCAAGTTCCGCCTGATGTGGGACCC
>JAYTWP010000445.1:0-22048 GCA_043743395.1 Actinomycetota bacterium
CTTGCGATCTTCGCCGACTTTGGTGCCAACCTGATCGAGGTCAGGCATGTGCGCGAGGGAGTTGACCTTCATATTCGCGAGACCGGCGTGCAAGTTGAACTTGAAGTGAGGGGTCGCGATCATGCAGCCGATGTACTCGCTGCGGCCAAAGCGGCCGGATACGAAGTCGACGAGATCACCAACCGCTGACCGCTGACCGCTGACCGCTGACCACACACCACACACCGAGTGCGGTCGGCGGTTTGGTAGATTTCCCACCGTCGACGTGGTCAAGCGACCCGACCCCCTGCGTGATTCCGCAATTCGGTCACGTCAACACTCAGTTGACGGTGCATCTGCTGCTTGACCCAATCCTGCGCCGACAGCACGGCGCCGTGTCCCGACCGCAATGTGTGGTGGCAGGTTTGTCGCATCGACAGATTGACCTGTTAATGGGCAAAGGTCTGCTCATCGCCGAATTTCGAGGCGTCTACCGCGATCCGGCGGCACCCGTCACAATCGAACAGCACGCGATGTGCGCGATATTGGCCGGTGGTAGCGGCGCGGTTGCCTCCCATCGAATGGCGTTGGCATTGTGGGGATTGCGTAACTATCGATGCGATCTGCGCGAGATCACGACACCACGCAAGGTCACGCACCCTGGTCTGCTGGCACACCGCTCGACCATTCCTGGGAAGAAGTTGGTTGTCAAGAGCGTGCCAGTGACATCGCCAGCTCGAACACTCTTGGATTGTGCGAGTGTCGTTAACCGCAATCTCATCAGCCGATTTGTAGAGATCTGGCTGTCGACAGGTGTTGTCAGCCTGGCTCAGCTAGAAAGCGAGCTCTCAAGATCGAACGGACACCACGGCATGGGAGTCATGTGCTCCGCGTTGTCGAACCGCACACTCGGCCGCGATGAGGCAGACTCTCCGGTCGAAGCCACGCTTGGACGACTCTTGATGCGGCACATCGTGCAGCGGCCGGTGTCTCACTATCTCGTAACGGTTTCGTCGGGTTCAATCTATGAACTGGATTGGAGCTACCCCGGCCAACACCTCGCCATCGAACTCGACGGTTACGGAATCCACCTGCGCTCGCTCCAAGCCTTTGAGCACGACCGATTCAGACGCAACGAACTCGAGATCGACGGTTGGACCGTGCTCAATTTTACGCGACGACAGGTTGAGCGCCATCCGAACATAGTGATCGACCAGGTTCGCCGCCGACTTGGCTTGCGGGTTCGGTAACTTTGCTACATCGTACGTGGCGAACTCACCAGACCAAGCAGCGATCACGTCGACGAGGCGACGGGTAGCGTCGACGGGTAACGTCGGTAGCGATGACGTCGACGAGGCGACGGGTAACGTCGGTAACGTCGGCCGCGTTCACGTCGACGTGAACGCAAACCGCTGACCGTTCGCAGGAGCTGACAGAATGACGCGCGTGAATGCACCGGTGATCATCATTGTGGGTCGACAGAGTTCGCAAGCCATAGGTGTGCGGGCCGAGGCATATGCGTCAGGTCAGCGGTACTACAAGGCCATCGAACGTGCCGGAGGCATTCCGCTGATGCTCCCACCGATGCCGGAGTTGCTCGACGGCCGGCTCATCGATCTCATCGGTCGTGTCGATGGTGTCCTCTTCCACGGTGGCGGCGACATCGATCCACGCCGCTATGGCGATGCTGCAACAGCCGAGCAGCTCTATGGCATTGTGCATGAACACGACGAAGTTGAACTGACGGTGATGCGCTCGGCAATCGCGCACGACCTGCCGGTGTTGGGATTGTGTCGCGGATTACAGATCCTCAACGTTGCCCTTGGTGGCACCTTGGTGCAAGACATTGGGAACGAAGAGCACTGGTTGAAATACCATCCCGTGTCGCTCGAAGATGGCTGCCGCCTTGCCGAGGCGTTCGGGACGAGTCGCCCACAGCGATGTCACAGCGTGCATCATCAGATCATCGACCAAGTCGGTGACGGTCTGCGCATTGTCGGCCGGGCAGACGACGGCACTCTGGAGGCCGTCGAGCTCGAGACCGCAACCTGGGTCGTTGCGACGCAATGGCACCCCGAGGACACAGCGCACGAGGACCCTGAACAGCAGAACGTCTTCGATGAATTGGTGCGCCAGGCCGTGCTCGCGCGTGCTCGGACCTAGGGACCTGAACGCGCGTTAACGCTGATCGCGACGTCGACAACCTTGTTACTCGCGTCGATGAACCAGCCCGGATTGAAACCCACGTAGAGCGTGAATGCGACGCAAAGTGCGATGGCAATACCCGTGTACAAAGGCACCCGGATTGCCTCGCGAGTGTCGTCGCCGCCTTCTGTAGGAGCGAGCCAGACATTGATCAAGATGCGTAGGTACAAGAACGCGGCGATGACTGCGCACACCATCGCAATGATGGCAATTGCATAGCTGTGTTGATCTGCGGCGGCCTGGATGACGCCGAACTTGGCGATGAAACCCGACGTGAGCGGCACACCCGCCTGAGCCAGCAAGAACACCGTGAGTGCGAGAGCGAGGAGTGGTTTCTGTCGAGCGAGGCCACGGAAGGAGCCGAGGTCGGTGGCGGCGTCGCCTGTACGACCGACGAGGGCAACGACTGCAAACGTGCCGACAACGAGCACGGCATACAACAGCAGGTACAACATCGAGCTCGGCATGCCGCGGCCAGCAGAGGCGCCGTTATGACCTGCCGCCTCGACGCCGATGAGAATAAAGCCAGCGTGGCTGATGGATGAGTAGGCCAACATCCGCTTGACGTTTGTTTGCACGACAGCCGAGATGGAGCCGACGGCGAGCGTGAGTACCGCAAGCACCCAGACCACTGGACGCCAGTCGTCCTTCCAATTCGGGAGCGCGATCACGAGTGCGCGCAACATTGCTGCGAACGCCGCTGTCTTTCCGACGCTGGCCATGAACGCCGTGACCGGAGTGGGCGAGCCTTGATACACGTCGGGCGTCCAGAAGTGGAACGGCACAGCAGCAACTTTGAATCCGAGCCCGACCAGCAACAACGCCACGCCGACAAGAACGATCGAATCTCTGCGATGGAGCGGGACCGACTCGAAGGCAGCGAGTATCCGGTTGAAGTTCGTGGATCCCGTTCCGCCGTAGATGAGCGCTACGCCGTACAGAAAGAAAGCCGACGAGAAGCCACCAAGCACGAAGTACTTGATGCCTGCTTCTTGGCTTTCGGCCCGCTTGCGATTGCTTGCTGCGAGTACGTACAACGAAATGGACATTGTTTCAAGTCCGAGGAACAACACGATGAGGTCATTCGACATCACCATCACGATTCCGCCGATGGCCGCCATGAGATACAACCCATAGATCTCGGGGCCGTCCATTGCCTCGCGACGGAGGAAGTCGTCGGTGACCAATGATGCCGTCACAAGTGCAACACAGATTGTGATGATTCCGAACATCGAGAAGTGGTCGTACGACAACGCGTCGCCCACCAAGAACCGAGGACCTGACTCGCTGATGTGGGCCCACTGCACGCATGCGACCACGATGGTCGCGGAGGCGATAGCAATCGTGGTCGTGGAGTAGAGATGCTTCGGCCACGGCCGGGTGAGCGCGGCCGTAACGAGCAGAACGAGTCCGCCGCCGAGCAGGATGAGAAGCGGAGCGAGCGCTGCCCAATCGATGGAAGGAGTCAGAAACGTGCTGGCAGCGATCACGGCTTCACACCCTCTGACTGCACGGCAGGCTGCGGTTCGACGTAGCCGGTCTTGTCACTGATGTGTGCAATGAGCGCTTTCACACTGGGCTGAATTCGGTCGAGCATCGGTTTGGGATACACACCACAGAACACGATGGCCGCGACGAAGGGCAGCAACAACATGCCTTCCTTCCAACGCAGTTCAGCGAAGGACTTGTTGTCGTCGTCAGGCTCGCCGTGGAACACGCGTTGGTACGCCCACAACAAGTAAAGAGCCGCAAGGATGACGCCAGTTGCTGCCACCACCGTCCACCACCGAGCGGTGAGGAAGGAACCGATCAGTACAAGGAATTCACCGACGAACCCGTTGAGGCCTGGCACGCCGATGGAGGACAGCATCACGATCGTGAAGGCTGCCGCGAAGACTGGTGCAACGGTCTGCAAGCCCTTGAGTGCAGAGATCTCGCGTGTGTGTCGACGCTCGTAGATCATGCCTACCAAGAGGAACAACGCGCCGGTGGAAACGCCATGGTTGATCATCTGTAACACGCCACCGGTAATCGACTGCGAGGTCATGGCGAACGTACCGAGCACGATGAATCCGAGGTGCGCAATGGACGAATATGCCACGAGTCGCTTCAGGTCCTTCTGCATCGTTGCGGCGATCGCGCCGTACAGAATGCCGATGACGGCAAGCGTGAGGAAGATGGCTCGGCTATTACGGGCGGCCTGAGGAAATAGATAGAGGCCGAAGCGCAAGAAGCCGTAGGTGCCTAGCTTCAGCATCACTGCGGCCAACACCACCGAGCCCGCTGTCGGAGCTTCGGTGTGCGCGTCGGGGAGCCACGTATGAAGTGGGAACATCGGCACCTTCACGGCGAAGGCAATTGCAAACGCGAAGAACAGCCATCGTCCGCTGGACGCGGCGAAGTTCGACTTCGTAGCGAGTTCGACAAGATCGAATGTGACGTGACCGACACTGTTCTTTGCCAACAAGACGGTGGCGGCAATGCCGACCAGCATGAAGGCCGAGCCGATCATTGTGTACAAGAAGAACTTCGTGGCAGCGTAGACACGCTTGTCGTAACCCCAACCGCCGATGAGGAAGTACATCGGCACGAGCACAATCTCGAAGAAGACGAAGAACAGGAACAGGTCGAGGCTGAGGAAACTGCCCATCACACCGGCCTCGAGCAAGAGCAGCCAGGCGAGGTAGGGCTTTTCGTCGTGATGTGGATCGACCCCAACGATGGCGAGTGGGAAAAGTACTGCAGTGAGTACGACCAGGAAGAGCGAGATGCCGTCCACGCCAAGATGCCAACTGATGCCCCACGCCTTGATCCATTGGTGCTGACTCACGAACTGAAAGTCGGCAGAGCTTGTCTTGAACGAGGCCAACATCCACACGCTGATGGCGCCGACGAAGACGCTGAACAAAATCGCCGTCAGCTTCACCCACTCGGGACGACGCTTGCTCATTGTGGCCACGACAACCGCACCGAGCGCCGGAACAAGGACCAGTGCAGAGAGCAACGGGAAACGACTCGCGCCGACACCCGTTTCGGCTAACACGGCGGCGATCATTGGATCACCCCACGGAGGAAGAACCACGCAAGAACTGCAACAGCGCCCACACCAATGAGCGCTGCATAGGTCCGCACAAGACCGCTCTGGCCCTTGCGCACCACCCCTGCCACACCCTGCACCAACCTGCCGGCGCCGTTGACCGCGCCGTCGATGACGTGCGTGTCAAACCATGCGACGGCATCGAAACTCTTCCGGCCGGGTCCGCCCATGAACGCTGAGACGCCCTTGTCGTAGTACCACGCATTGGCAAGCACCGTCGGCTCGATCGCCTTCACCTTCTTCTTCGTATAGACCATGTAGGCGGCGGCGATGCCAACGATGGCGATGACCACAGCAATGCCAGCGAGGACCCATTTGATGTCTTCGGAACCCGACTTCAGCGGCTGCTCCGCCTTCTGGATAACTGGTTCGAGCCATGTCTCGAGTCGCTGCGTGGTGCCGCTGAACGGCAGTTGAATTGCGCCACCCACGATGGACAGTCCGGCAAGCACAACGAGCGGGAGCAGCATCGTCGCTGGGCTCTCGTGTGGGTGCAGATCGCCCGCCGCACCGTGTTCTTCGGCGTGATCGTGCCAGCGCGCCTTGCCGTAGAACACCATGATCACCTGACGGGTCATGTAGTACGCGGTGAGCAGTGCCGTAACGAGGCCGACGACCCAGAGGATGGGGCTCTTGTTCCATGCGAACAACAAGATCTCGTCCTTCGACCAGAACCCGGCAAATGGCGGAACGCCCGCAATTGTGAGCCAACCAATGATGAAGGTGAAGCCGGTGATTGGCATGAGCTTGCGCAAAGCACCCATTCGACGCATGTCTTGCTCGTTGTTCATGCCGTGGATGACCGAACCCGAACCCAGGAACAGCAGGGCCTTGAAGAACGCGTGCGTCACCATGTGGAAGATGGCGGCCACATAGGCACCAGATCCCACCGCCAGGAACATGTAGCCGAGCTGACTGACTGTCGAGTACGCCAGCACCTTCTTGATGTCGTTCTGAGCAACCGCCACCAAGGCCGCGTACAGCGCTGTTGCGGCGCCAATACCGGCAACGATCCAGGGCGCCCAGTGCCATGCCGCGATAGCGAGCACTGGCGATGTCCGGACCATAAGATAGACACCAGCGGTGACCATCGTGGCCGCGTGAATGAGGGCCGACACAGGTGTTGGGCCCTCCATCGCATCTGGTAGCCAGAGATACAAGGGCAGCTGTGCGCTCTTGCCGACGGCGCCGACGAACAACATCAGTGCGATCATCGTGGCGGTTGACTGCGCGATGCCGCCGTCACGTGCAGCCTCGTTGAGCGGGCCGTAGCTGAGCGTGCCGAGCGCCTGGAACGTGAAGAACATCGCCACCATGAAACCCCAGTCACCGACGCGGTTGGTGACGAACGCCTTCTTGCCAGCGGTTGCCGCTGAATCGCGTGTGTGCCAGAAGCTGATGAGTAGGTACGAGCAGGTGCCGACGCCTTCCCAACCGAGGAAAGTGACCAGCATGTTCTCGCCGAGCACCAACATCAGCATGCTGAACACGAAGAGGTTGAGGTAGAGGAAGAACTTGCTGAACTTGGGATCACCGTGCATGTACCCGATGGAGTACAAGTGGATAAGCGAGCCAATGCCAGTGACGAAGAGCGCCATTGTGATGGAGAGCGGATCGGCCAAGAACGCGAGGTCGATCTTGAGATTGCCCACCGGAATCCAGGTGAACACGGTCTTGATGTGCGATCGCTCTGCAGATGTCTTCGACAGCAACTCGACGAACACACCAATCGTCACCACGAACGCCGAGACGGTCATCAGCGTGGCCAGGTAGCCGGAACGTGGTTCGCCGAGTCGGCGACCGAGAAACAAGATGATCAGGAAGCCGGCGAGCGGCAGGGCAGGGATCAACCAGACAAGGTCGAGCATGTCGTCTAACCCTTCAACTCTGCGATGTCATCAGCGGTCGCAGCGGGGCGGCGGCGCAGGATCGACACGATGATGCCGAGACCGACGACGACTTCGGCGGCGGCCACCACCAGGACGAAGAACACCGTCGTTTGGCCTCCGATGTCACCGAGCTTCTTTGCCAGTGCGACGAAGGTGAGGTTGACCGCGTTGAGCATGAGCTCGATACACATGAACATCACGAGCGGGTTACGGCGCACGAGCACTCCGACAGCACCGATCGCAAACAGCAGCGCGGCCAAGAGCAGGTACCACGTAGTGGTTGGTGTTGCGATGGAACAAAGCATCACTTCACCCCCGACTTGGCCTTGGCATCGTCGGCGCCGTCAGAGGCACCGCTGCTGCGAGGGCGACGCGCCAGCAACACAGTGCCGACAACTGCGATCACGAGAAGCACCGATGTGAGTTCGAACGCGAAGACGCGGTTGCTGAAAAGATCGTTGGCGAGCTGGCGGATATTTGAGTCGTGGCTGGCCGTGACGCCAGCCGTGTCGAGACCCCGACCCCGTGTGATCAACGAACTACGGCCGCGGACAATGGCGCCGCCGATGAGGCCGAACAACCCGACTCCCACGATCGCGGCAAGCGGACGCTGCACTTTCACTGGGTCGATGCGGAGCGACTCGGCCTTATCCACGCCGAGGAGCATGATCACGAAGAGGAACAACACAACGATGGCACCCGCGTACACGATCACCTGAACAGCAGCCAAGAAGTGAGCGTCCTGCGCAACGAACAGCACGGCGACACCGAACAACGTGAGGATGAGGCTGAGCGCGGCGTGTACCGGGTGCGAACGAACGATCACACCAACCGCGCCGATCAGGATCATGGCAGCCGCACAAATGAAAACAAAGAGCTGCATCGTTACTGGTCCCTCGTGCCCTGCACCGGTTCGGATGCGCGTACGCCATATCCGAGCTCGCCACTCCACCCAGGGATGCCTTCGAAGTCGGCGTCGCCGCTGGGCGCCGTGGCGCGCATCCAACCGCTGGTGTGTTCGTCCTCGCCGTCGCGCCAATCTTCCCAAGGCATGTGACGCGGCATGCCGTCATCGTCGACCAGTAACTCGTTCTTGGTATAAATCGCGTCTTGACGATTGGTGAAACTGAACTCGAACAACTTGGTCTCGGTGATTGCCTCGGTGGGACACGCCTCTACGCACAGATCGCAGTGGATGCACCGCAAGTAGTTGATCTCGTACACGAAACCGAAGCGCTCGCCCGGCGAGGTGGGATTGATCGGATCGTTGTCAGCGCCGCGTACGTAGATGCACTTTGCAGGGCACACGCCGGCGCAGAGTTCGCAACCGATGCACTTTTCCATGCCATCCTCGTAACGATTCAGCACATGGCGACCGTGCAGACGCTCGGGCTTGGGCGCCTTCTCATCACGCGTGAGACCCTTCGCCTGGCTCTTTTTGTTGACGCGTCCACCTGAGTACTGCTTGGTGATGCGTCGGCCGCCAAACAGACGGTGCTGCTTGATGGTCACGAGAAATCCGTCGAGGTATCCCACTAGAACATCGCCCCCTCTCGTTCACGGTTCTTCGCACTCACGCGAGTCGCTGCCAACAACAACATGCCGCACACTAGGAGCACCCCGATCGAGATCAGACTGACGGCCCACTTGTTCCAGCTGTTGTCGGTGGCAACACGCTGCGCGGCGAGCAACATGAACCAGCCAAGTGATGTCGGGATGAGCAGCTTCCAACCGAGGTTCATCAGCTGGTCGTAGCGCAGGCGAGGCAACGTGGCACGGAACCAGACATACACATAGAGGAACACGAGCAGCTTGGCGATGAACCACACGGTGCCGTTGAGGAATCCGAGATGGAGATTGCCGTGGAAGTGCACCCCACCAACGTCGAACTTCAGAGGCTGCGGACCGCCGAAGAAGAGCGTCACAATCACGCCGCTCATGGTGACCGTGTTCATGAATTCGGCGAGGAAGAACAGGGCGAACCGCAGCGACGAATACTCGGTGTTGAAGCCACCGACGAGCTCTTGTTCGGCTTCCACGAGATCGAACGGTGGCCGGTTGAGTTCGGCCGTGGCGGCCAGCAGAAAGATCACGAACGGCACGACGCCCGTGGCGATGAGGTGCCACTTACTAACACTGCTTTGCACGGTGACGATGCCGTTGGTGCTGAGCGTGCCGGCAACGAGCAAGACGGCAGCCATGCTGAGACCGAGGGCTGCCTCATAGGAAACCATCTGCGCCGACGCGCGCACGGAACCGAGTAGCGGGTACTTCGAGCCCGACGACCAACCAGCGAGCATGATGCCATACACCGCGATGCTGCTCAGCGCGAGCAGCAACAACACGCCAATGGGCGGATCGGCCAGCTGGACAAACGTCTGGTGGCCGAAGAGCTTGACGGCGCCGTTCTTGCCGTTACTGAAATCGCCGCCGAGCGGAATGACCGACCACACCAAGAACGCCGGTACGAAGGCCAAGAATGGAGCGAGGCGAAACACAAATCGATCGGCTCGATCAGGAAGCAGATCTTCCTTGAAGAACAATTTGATGCCGTCGGCGAGCGTCTGCAAAATGCCGAACGGTCCGGCCTTGTTCGGACCGATTCGGTTCTGCATGCCGGAGATGATTTTGCGCTCGAACCAGACCATGAGCATCGTGGCCACGAGACCCACGACGAACACGATCACGACCTTCAACACCACGATCAGCACCGTGGTGATGGTCAGCTTTTCGACGAGGCTGTCGATCGCGAGCATCAGAGGCTCTCGATTCGTACGTCGGTCACGGCAGCCGCCGCATCGATGAGTTCACCAGCGCTCGGACCCGCTTGGTTGAACGGCACCCAGGCGGTGCCACGTTGCACCGAGTCGTCGGTTGCGAGTGGAAGCACAATGGTTGCCCGCGGTGTGGAGATCTTCACGTCGGTACCGACCGCCGAGCCGACGCGAGCGACATCGAGCGGGTGGACATACACCGCTCCGCTCTGCGCAAGAGGCGCGAGTGAGGGCGCGTGAACTGTGGCGACGGCTTGGTCGTACAGTTTGCGGCTGACCACGAGCCTGAAATCGTACGCATTGCGATCGGCGAGTACCACTGCGGGCACGGCGAGCGCACCTGCAGGGGACGGGGACGCAAGAACGCCATTTGCTGCGGCCGCAAGCGACGATGTCGTCACTGCTTCAAAACCATCGACGCCCGCCGCGATGGCGTCGGTGACGTCATTCACGGTTGTGAATCCAAGGTTCGTACCGAGGCGCTGCGCGAGATCGGCGGCAATCATCCAGTCCGGTCGACACGTGCCGTGTACCGTGACCTTCTGGGCCAACGTCGTGACGCGACCCTCGATGTTGGTGGTGGTGCCGGCCTTTTCAGCGTAAGCAGCGGCGGCAAAGAGCACGTCGGCGAGCTTGGATGACTCGTTGGCAAAGGTGTCGACCGCAATGAGTCGCCTCGCGCCAGCGAGTGCGCGCCGAGCGAGATCGGCGTCGGGGACGTCGGCCAGTGGGTCGGACCCGAGCAGGATGAGGCACTCGATCTTGCCATCGGCGGCAGCGTTGAGAATGCCGCGACTATCGAGGCCGTCCTTACCGGGGCGCATACCTACACGTATCGCGCCGATCACGTTGCCACGCCGAAGCGCTGGCAACACCCGAGCCTTCGGTAGTGCAGTCGTGAGCGCCTGCAATGCAGCCAGCGTTGGCGCCGACGACTCAGCGAGATTCGCACGACCGGCGACGATGACGACATCGCCCTTCTCCAACTGCGTACTGATGTCGGCCTGCACGAGCGCAGCACTCACGGCATCGGCCTGAGCGCCCGGCTCGTAGAACACAGTGCGCCATGCATAGCGGGACATACCCGATGCCTTCGGTGCGAACTCGATGATGCGACTGCGTTGTTTGACAGCAGCGTCACGCAAACGGATATAGAGCACCGGAAGCTCTTCTTTGAGATCGGGTGCCAACAAGATGACCGTTGGAGCCGATGCGGCGTCGTCGATAGTGGCCCGGTTCAGCCCGAGTACCCCCACGGGCAAGCCGTCGGCCAACTGCGCCGAGACATTTGGCGTGCCGATCACGTCGTGAGCGAGTCGGGCCCATGCAAACGCATCTTCGTTGCTACCACGCGCCCCACCGAGGATCGCAATGCTCTTGGCGCCACCGGCCGCGACCGCGTCGCGAATGAGTTGCACTGCCGCCGCCGACGCTGCATTCCATGATGTCGGTTCGTGACCGTTATCGGTGCGCACCATCGGGCCCGCGAGCCGGTCCGGACTCTTGATGCTTTCGAAACCGAAGCGTCCCTTGTCGCACAGCCAACCCCAGTTGACCGGATCGGAGTCGACGCCCTGATAACGCAACACCTCATCCCGACTCGACTGCACAGCGGTGCGACACCCAACCGAACACGTTGTACACGTGCTCTCGGCTTCCTCAAGGTCCCACGGGCGAGCCTTGAAACGGTAGGGCTTTGCGGTCAGTGCGCCCACCGGACAGATCTGCACAGTGTTGCCGCTGAAGTAACTGGAGAACGGTTCGTCGGGGAACGTGCTGATCTGCGTCGTATTGCCGCGACTGGTGAAATGAATGAGCGCGTCGCCCGCAACTTCGTCGGCAAACCGCGTGCAGCGATCGCACAGAATGCAGCGTTCGCGATCGAGGAGCACGAGCTCGCTGATGGCGATCGGCTTCTCGTAGTGCCGCTTCTCTTCGACATAGCGGCTCTCGCCAGGACCGTGACTGAAAGATTGGTCCTGAAGCGGACACTCGCCGCCTTTGTCGCAGACCGGACAGTCCAGTGGATGGTTGGCGAGCAGCAGTTCGATGATGCCCTCTTGTGCCGCCTTCGAGGCTGGCGATTCGGTGTTGACCACCATGCCCGGTGCCACGGGGAACATGCACGACGGCATGAGCTGCGGCCCACGGCCGGTATCGACATCGATCAGGCACATGCGGCACATGCCTACGCTTTCCATCCGCTCGTGGTAGCAGAAGTGAGGGATATAGGCGCCCGCGTTCTCGGCAGCTTTGATAATGAGATCACCCTTGCGCGCCACAAATGGCTTGCCGTTGATCACCACGCTCACGGCGTTCGGATCGACGATGACCTCGGCCGGTTCGACCTCATTCGATTCGGTCGTGGTCACTTGCCAACCCCCGCTGCGTCGGCCGCAACAGCAGTGACGGGGATGAAGGTTCGCTTCACGAGTTTGGCCTCGAATTCGTCACGGAACAGAGTGAGCGCCGAATGCACCGGCGTGTACGCCGATGGCCCGACGAAACAGATGGTGGTCATCTTGTACGGGAACGGCACCGCGGCGATGCCAAGCCGCTGGCTCGATGCATGCGGAAAGTCACCGGGGCAAATGGTGGCGCCGACTTCGAGCAACTGGTCGAGATCGCGTTCGGTGCCTTGCCCGGCGACGATTCGATCGAGAATACGCATCAGCCATGTTCCACCCTCACGGCACGGCGTGCATTTGCCGCACGACTCATGGGCATAAAACCGCGTGAGCGTGAGTGCTGCAGCAGGGATGTCGGTGGTGTGATCCATCACCATCACGGCACCCGAACCGGCCATCGAACCAGCGGCACCAATGGCACGACCCTCGAAGGGCAAATCAAGTTGGTCGGGAAGGAACCATGGGGCCGACCCACCACCGGGAACGAACGCCTTCAACTCATTGCCGTCGCGGATACCGCCACAGAATTCATCGCCGTAAAGCAGTTCGCGAAATGTGGTGGTGCCATTGATGATCTCGTAGACACCAGGCCGCTTGACGTGACCCGACACTGCCACCATGCGAGTACCAGGCGACGTCGCACTGCCGATGGCGGTATAGGCGGCAACCCCATTGCGGAGTAGCCACGGCAGGTTCGCCATGGTCTCGACATTGTTGACGATGGTCGGCTTGCCGTAGAGACCAATGGCGGCCGGAAAGTACGGCGGCTTGAGTCGTGGCATGCCCCGATTGCCTTCGAGGCTCTCGATCAGTGCCGTTTCCTCGCCAACGACATATGCGCCCGCGCCCCAGTGCAGCACGATGTCGACGGAGAAGTTGGAGCCGAGAATATTGCGGCCCACATAACCCGCCGAGTACGCCTCATTGAGAGCCGTGGCAACGCGCTCTTGGGCCAGTGCCATCTCGCCGCGGATGTACAAGAAACACTGTGAGAGTCCGGCCGCATAGCAGGCGATGAGGCAGCCTTCGATGAGTTGATGGGGATCGCGCTCCATGAGCAAACGGTCCTTGTATGTGCCGGGCTCACTCTCGTCACCGTTCACCACGAGATACCTCGGCCACACCCCGGCAGGGGTGAGCCCCCACTTGGTACCCGCAGGGAACCCGGCGCCGCCGCGGCCCAACACCGTGGCCGCCTTGACGTCGTCGTGCACTGCGGTGGCTGAACGGCCCAGTGCAGCACGCAGACCGGCGTACCCGTCAGTGGCCAGGGCACGCTCGAGCGTGTACGAGTCCTCGTGTTGGAATCGTGACGTCACGATCTGCGCGCGGTCGCCAGCCACGAAGCCGGGAACGTGCGCGAAGGTGGTACCGGTCATCGAGGAGCCTCAGTCGTTCGCATCCAAACGGGCGCATCCGCGACGTCCTCGGGGGGCACGGCTCCAACGGCCAACTCCGCTGGGATGTGCTGACGAACGCGGGCGACCGTGCCATGCGGTGGGATCTCGGCATCGAGTCGACCAGCGGCGAGATCGTCGATGAGCGCATCGAAGGTCTCGGGAGTGACACGGAATCGGTAGCGATAGTTGACCTGCAGCGTCGGCGCCTCGGTACACGCAGCCTGACACTCGGCGTGCTCGAGAGTGAAGAGACCGTCGGGCGTAGTGCTGCCCGCCTTGATGCCGAGGCGATGCTCTGCGTGATGCATGAGTTCTTCTCCACCCATGAGCGCGCACGACATTGTCCGACAGATGTTGACGAGGTACTTGCCCACCGGCTCGAACTTAAACATCTCGTAGAATGTGGCCGTACCGAGTACCTCTGCCGAAGTGGCGCCAACAAGTTCGCCGATGTGACGGATTGCCTCGTTGGTGACATAGCCATCTTGTTGCTGGGCGAGATGCAGCAGCGGGATCGTCGCCGAACGCGGACGCGGGTAACGGCCGATAATTTCTTGCGCAACGCGGACGTTGTCTTCGGTGAGCCGACTCATCGGTCGACCTCACCAAGAACGGGATCGACGCTGGAGATGATGGCGACCGCATCGGCCACGAGACAATGACGCATCATGTGGGGCAGGGTTTGAATGTTCACGAACGACGGGGCGCGGACATGCATGCGATATGGCTTGGCCGAACCGTCACTCGCGATGTAGCAACCAATCTCACCGCGTGGACTCTCGATCGCCACGTAGACCTCGCCCTCTGGCACTTTGAAGCCTTCGGTGAAGATCTTGAAGTGATGGATCAATGCTTCCATCGACTCATTAATCCGTGCACGGGGCGGCGGTGTCACCTTCTTGTTCTGAATGCGGTAATCACCCGCCGGCATCAGATCGAGAATCTGGCGAACGATCTTCATCGACTCGCGGATTTCATTGAGGCGAATTGCGAACCGATCGAAGCAGTCGCCGTATGTACCAACGATGACGTCGAAGTCGACCTGCTCATAGCGGAGGTACGGCATGTCACGGCGGAGGTCCCAAGCGAGACCCGTACTGCGCAAGATGGGACCTGTTGCACCAAGGGCCATCGCCTCTTGAGGAGTGATGACACCAACGCCCTGCAAACGATCGCGCCAGATCGGTTGCCCGGTCATCAGCACGTCGTATTCAGCGAGCCGCGGGGGCAACATGTCGAGAATCGCCAACACGTCGTCGCGCCAGCCGACCGGTAGGTCAGCAGCGAGACCGCCGGGACGAATGAAGTTGTGGTTCATCCGCAGCCCGGTCACTTTTTGGAAGAACCGCAGCACTTCTTCGCGCTCGCGCCAGCCATAGAGCATCATGCTCACGGCACCGAGATCCATGCCGTTAGTTGCCATGAACAACAGGTGGCTGCTCATCCGATTGAGCTCGGAGAGAAGCATCCGCATCCAGACGGCTCGCTCGGGGATGTCACCGTCGATGCCGAGTAGCTTCTCGACTGCCATCGAGAACACCAACTCGTTGTTGAGCGGGCTCACGTAGTCCATCCGCGTAACGTTGGTGCCGCCTTGCATGTAGGTGAGGTTCTCACCCGTCTTTTCCATGCCCGTGTGCAGGTAGCCGATAATCGGCTTGCAACGGAGAACCATCTCGCCCTGCAACTCGAGCATCAATCGCAACACACCGTGGGTGCTCGGGTGTTGTGGACCCATGTTGATGATCATGGTTTGGTCGTCGTGGAACTCGGTCTGCTCGACCGGGCTGCCGGCTGCGAACTTGGCTGCCTCGGCTTCGCTGAGGCGCAGCACAGCGCCGACCTCGCGCATCAGTTCCTGAGCGGTCAGCTCGCTACGCGGCCGCAACTCTTGGGCGCCTTCACCCGTCTGCTGCAGCAGCGTTGCGTGGGTTTCGTCGGTCACTGCCACGAGCTCGACTCCTCAGTGCGTTGCGCATCGTGTGCGTAATCGGCACTGAACTGCACCGGGATCGCACCGACGCCGTAGTCCTTACGCAGAGGATGGCCTTCCCAATCCTCGGGCATGAGAATGCGCGTGGGGTCGGGATGATTGGGGAACGAGATACCGAACATGTCGAATGCCTCGCGCTCCATGGCCTCGGTGCCCGGGTGTAGATCGAACAGCGTGGGACATGTGGGATCGTCGGCGGGCACCTGGACACGAACGCGCAGGCGACGGCGGTGCTCGATGTCGAGCAGGTTGACGACAACTTCAAAACGTTCGGGGTTCACACCATCGGGGAGGTTGCGCCGCGGGTGAGTGAGATAGTCAACTCCGCAGAGATCGACGGCCATCACGTACCCATCGGCAATGAGTTGTTTGTGGAGCGAGACGTAGTCGCTTCGTGGAACGTGAACAACTGCCTGGCCGCAGCTGTCGGCGAGCGGAAAACCGTGCAGCATGGGGGGCGGCTCAGCAGCCGGTGGCATCTCCGATGGCGCCTCGACGGCGGGGGTGTTGCTCATCGGTCACCGATTTCCCAGGAGCACCGGGGTGGGCTCGGCTGCAGCAGGGATTTCGGTGATATGCACGTTTGCGCCCGCGCCTGTCTCGGCGCGCCGCTTCATGATCTCACCGTCTTCAATCAGTTGGTGCAACGTCTCGATGGCGTGAATGAGTGTTTCCGGAGTAGGTGGGCAACCGGGTGCATAGACATCGACCGGCACGATCTGGTCGACACCCTGCACGATCGCGTAGTTGTTGAACATGCCGCCTGAACTTGCACACACGCCCATGCTGATGACCCACTTGGGTTCCATCATCTGGTCGTACACCTGGCGCAGGACCGGTGCCATCTTCTGGCTGACACGGCCGGCAACGATCATGATGTCGGCTTGACGCGGACTCGCGCGAAAGACCTCCATCCCGAACCGGCTGATGTCGTAGTGCGAGCCGCCAGTGCCCATCATCTCGATCGCGCAACACGCCAGCCCGAACGTGGCGCCCCAGCTGCTGCGGCTGCGGGCCCATTTGACAAGGTCTTCGATCTTGCCTGTGAGTGCATTGTGTTGGATGCCACCGAGACCGTCGTCGAGAACGTCTTGAACAAGGCCCATGATCAGGCTGCCTGCTCGTCGATACGACCTTCGGTACCGACACGACGAATAGTGCTACTGAGCGTGCGCTCAGACGATGTTGAACTCTGCAAGACGGTGTAGGTCTGCACCGGGCCCCAATCGAGCGCACCACGAGCCACGACGTACACAAACGCTGCGAAGAACACAGCACTGAAGCTGATCATCTCCCAGAAACCGAATGAGCCGAGATCCTGGCGCGACACGGCATAGGGATAGATGAAGATAATTTCGATATCAAACATAACGAACAACATCGCGACGATATAGAAGCTCACAGGGAATCGTTCGGGCAGTTCACGCCCGGGCACAATGCCGCACTCATACGGCGCCTGTTTGGCCGCCGACGGCCGACGCGGTGCGAGCAACCGCGACGCCAAGAAACTCACCACCCCAAAGAGGATGGCAAGGATCATCAGCGATACGACGGGCAGGTACTGACCCATGCGCTAAATCTTCGCCGGAACAGCGATACCAGCAGACCGGTTGAGCACAACCCGCTTATCGCGAATGTGTAACAGGTAGCAGCATGAGAAGAACACGAGCGCAGAACCGAATGCGATGAGCGCCGCAGGAACTCGCTTATTACCGAGATCGCGAATCATGTACACGTATCTGTGCGACTGAGTGGCATCTATCTCGGCCTTGGCGGGTGCACGACCGGGTTCGGTGCGCTGCGGCACTAGTGCGGCAACCTCGACAACAATCCAGTGCGGATTGTGCTTGAACGCGATGAAGTCGAACGATTCACCGATCTTCGGGTAGCGACCTCCACCCTTGTCGAACACACTGACCACTTTGTACTGCCCAGCTTTGAGAGTGCCGTCCTTTTCGATGACCACCCCGCCCGACGATGCCGACTGACCGAAGCTGGCGTCGGATTCGCCCAGCTGGTGCCAGCCGTTGGCGAGCAGCGACTTCTGAATTGCGGCTGCCCGATCGGAGACGGGTGCTTCAGCAGCCACCGCTACGGGTTCCTTGACGATGCCAGCGTCACGAATTGCTGCCGGGGTGAGCAGAATCGAATTGTTGCGCATCGGTTGCCAAGTTGGCTCCGCGCCCTTGAGGCCGATACCGAACGACCACCAAACGAGCGACATCACCATCATCCACCCGCTGAGACCCGCCAGTGCGACGAGAAATCCCAGGCGAGCACCCATGTTGGTCCCGAGAATGAGAAACGTCGAGCCACACAACACCGAGACGGCCATGATGATGATGAGGATGCCGCGGATCTGCGGCTCCCAGTTGATTGCGAGAAGGGCGTTCATCAGAGGCTCCGCACATATTCGATAATGGCTTTGATCTGTGCGTCGGTGAGCATGTTGCCAAAGCCCGGCATGCGCCCGCTGCCCTGACCCTGCACCCCGTATTTCTTGCCGAGCTCGGAACCCTTCTTCACGAAGTCGATCTGGTCGGCCTCACTCGGGAAGTGAGAGTTCGATGCACCGCCGGTGAGGTTGGGCCCCAGGCCGCCTTGTCCGGTCTGTCCCGGATCGCCATAGCTCCATCCCTGCGTATGGCATCGGGCGCAGGAGTACGCGCCGCTGCTGACATCGAGGTTGAACAATGCTTCGCCGTACGACTTATAGGTGCCGTCCTTGACGAGCGCCTGCGCCGCATCGGTGATCGCTTGCTGCTTTGCCGGATCGAGCGTGCCCGTAGCGCACACGCGATTGTCCGGTTCGTTTGCCGCACAACCCACACGCGGCAGCTGGATCGATTTCAGATACGCGATGAGGTTGTCGATCTGTTGTGAGTTCATCGGGCCGCCACCAGCGAGACCCCACGGTGACATCGGCGAGAACGGGCGGCCGTAGACGAGGATGAAGCGCACTTCTTCCTCGGTGTAGCGGTACAGCACTGCGTTGAGGGCGGGTGCTCGCCAGCTGACGGCCTTGACTTCATTCGTCTTGGGATCGGTGATCGCGTACGCCGCCACACCACCGGTTGCTGTCATGCCACCGTGGCAACCTGCACAGTTGAAACCGCCCTGCGCAGTCGGGGCAAAGAGTTCTTTGCCCCAGCCGGTGGCCCGCTTGACCGAATACTCCTTGGCGCCGACTTGGCGCGCTGGCTCGAGGATCCAATAGAGCGGCAGCCCGACCACGCTGACCACGAGGAACAGCAGACCGATGAACTGCACGCGCTCGAGGCGGCGGCCTTCGAGCACTTCGTCGTCGTAGTACTGCCGACGGTTCGGTGCGAGTTCGATTTCGGAACCCAGTTCGGGCCGCGCCTTTTTTCGGTTCGACATGGCGTACACCACCCAGCCCGCCAAGATGACGAACAGGATGATGTAGGCAAGATTGGTGGTGGTACTAGCCAACATGACGCGTAATCACTCTCCGCCCGTGATGCAATGTGGGCCTTCGGCTTCTTGTCCAGTGGTGTTCGTTCCGATGGCCGGACCAGGCAGCGCAGCGCCACCCAACGTGTCGATCGTGACGTCACCCGTACCGCTGACGGACACGAGGAAGCGGTCCATACCGCGAGGAGCGGGGCCGCCCTTCTTCTCGCCGACACGGTTGTACTGGCTGCCGTGGCACGGGCATTCGAACCACTGTGAGCTCTTGCACTCGGGCACGCGGCAGCCGAGGTGCGGGCACTTCTGGTACAGCGCGACAAGTCCCGCCTCCATGCCCGGTAGTAACAACGAGTTGTAGATCTTCTTCGCCTTCGGCACTGCGTCCGGCGGGTATGCCGTGATCCAGGTACGTGCTGCGGGTAAGTAGAAGAAACCGTTGTTGAGACGGATGTTCAGCAAGATGTCGTCGAGCTTGCCGGCGCCGACCTTGCCACCAAAGCCACCGCCGCCGCCCGTGGGCCACAGAAAGGCCACAAAGCTCGCTGCTGCAAAACCGCCGAGGCCAAGCCCCATGAGGCCGAGGTACGCCCGGTTGAAGAACTGCCGGCGCGACACGCCGATCACGTCTGGATCAGGTGCGACCCACGGCTCGGGGATGAGGTTGGTGGCCTTGACAACACCTGCCGAGCGGGTCGCGCTCGCTGCTTGTTCGACCTCGCGTCCTGTAGGCGCGTCTGGTAACGACACGTCCGTGGCGTGGTCGCGTCGCTTGGTCTCACGAGAGAGCGCGCCTGCCCCGCGGACGTCGGTGCGGCGCGCGGCGGTGAGAAATACGACGGCGGCCAGGACGACGACCACCGCGATGGCAATGCCGATGACTGCTCCAGAGCTCAACTTATGACCTCACAATTCGAAGAAAATGCCGTCACGCCACGGAAGCGTGAAGTTGAAACCAGGGCCACGAAAGAAGGAACCGATCATGACGAGCACAGCCCACGTCATAAGGAACACGGTCATGAGTGACGTGGCGAACTTGCGATCTTCGGGCTTGATCGACGGGTTCTTGTCGATGTAGGGCGCAAGGATCAACACGATCAGGCCAACGCCGGGGATGGTCACGCCCGCCACCATGGGGTGGAACATTGTGAGTAGTTCCTGTAGCCCCAAGAAATACCACGGCGCCTTTGAGGGGTTCGGGGTCTTGTTGATGTTTGCGTATTGGAGCAGTGGTGCGTTGACGAAGATGCTGAAAACGAATGTGAACGCCGTGCACGCAAGCGCCGCCACGAACTCGGCCGCGAGCAAGTGCGGCCACGTGTGCACCTTGTCCACCGGCGAGGCTTTCACCTCTTGGATGGAGCCACTCTTGACCACGGTGAGCAGTCGCTGGGTATGTCCGCCTGGGCCAGCGCCGACGGGGATTCCGCCACCTGCTGCGGGTGCTGCGACGACGGCGGCAACCTTTTCGGCTACGGCGAGTCCACCGCCGGATGGTTCTCCTTCGGTCTTGGCCTTTGCTGCACGACTGCGCTCGAGCAAATGCGCGGGTATACGCGGATCGGAAGCGGCGGCCGATTCGGCGCTCGGTGCAGCCGGCGCCGGCGCGGCTTCTGCGGCCGCCTTTTCGCGAGCGGCCTGCGCACGCTTGAGGAGGTGCTCTGGGATTTCAGTCATGAGACATCACCTTTTCGAAGTGGCCGATCACAGCGGGCCCGAGATGCCGCCGTCTTTACGAACCCGCCAGAAGTGGATGGCCATAAAGATGACAATGATGAATGGGAAGAAGAGCACGTGCAGTACGTACCAGCGCAAGAGGGTTTCGGGTCCAATTTCGGCACCACCCAACAACACAAATCTGACTTGGGAACCCAGCACCGGCGTGTAGCCCATCATGTTGGTACCGACCGTCACGGCCCAGAGCGCCAGTTGGTCCCATGGGAGCAGGTAACCAGTGAAGGACAACATCAGGGTGAGCACCAGCAAGATGATGCCGATCACCCAGTTGAACTCACGGGGCGCCTTGTACGCGCCGTGATAGAACACGCGTGCCATGTGGAGAAACACGCTGAGCACCATCAGGTGAGCGCCCCAACGATGCATGTTGCGCACAAGTAATCCGAACGCCACCGACGTCTGCAGGTTGTTGATGTCGTTCCAGGCCTGCGTGGCTTCGGGACGATAGAAGAACATCAAGAAGATGCCCGTGACGGTCAGCAGGATGAACAAGAAGAAGCTCAGTCCGCCGAGGCACAACGTGTAGCTCACCTTGACCGCGTGTCGCTTCACCTTCACCGGGTGGAGGTGATAGAGCACTGAGTTCATGATCACGTAACTGCGGTTACGTGGACTGTCGGTGTAGCCCTTGCGGAAGATGCTGCCCGGACGGAAAATGCTGTTCCAAGCCTGACTGCCTTGTACCGAGCCGTTGACCTTGGTGACGCGGTCTTTCAGCGTCGGTCGGGGGTTGTCATCGAGGATATTCGCCATGATCTGTGGTCTCCTCTACAGCCGCAAGCCGTAGGCGTAGCCGTGGTTATTCGTACGAGTATGTGAGTCTCCGGTCGCGCCGGCAGTGCCGACCTTGCCGAGGATGATGACCCCGGTTGGGCAGCGGTCGACGCACAACGCGCACCGCGTGCAGACATCGTCGTCGATAATGAACAACACGTTGTCTGCGGGATCATTTCCCGGTTGCTCGGTGCCGGTTGCCTCCGCAATCGCATCGGGGGCCACCATGTGAATACATTTCCATGGGCAGATATCGACGCAGCCCTCGCACATGATGCACTCGGTCTGATCGATGTGAATGAACTGCTTGGGCTTCACCGCCTTGCTGAGGTAGTCGGCATCGACCTCAACGAGTTGATACTC
>JAYTWP010000446.1:0-2531 GCA_043743395.1 Actinomycetota bacterium
GCAATCGTGGACACCATCGACAGCGTGTTCTTCAGCAACGCCTCGCCGTATTCGGCAGGCATGCCCACCACGCAATCGCGAACAACGACCACCTGATAGCCGAGATTGACCGCCTCGATCACGGTGCCCGGAATGCCCAGGTTCAGCGACACACCCGTGACCACGACAGTGTTCACGTTGTGGCTACGCAATACGGCATTCAAACCGGTGCCGGTAAACGGCGAAAATCCGTGGTGACGATTCGAATAGAGATCCGTCGGCGCCACTCCAAGGTCGGCAAGAACTTCGGTTGCCTCGGCTCCGTGCAGAAGGTGATCAGAGTGACGCGCCAGCATCTCGATCAAGGGCGCATTCATGGGCGTGCCAGCACGATCGGCAAGCAAGCTGAACGTGCAGTGCACGACGGCCACCGATTTACGACGTGCGCCAGCAAGCAGCGACGCAGTCGCTGCCACCACACCCGCGGTATCGACCGCCCGGGCGATGACCGGCATCGTGGCGAGGTCGCCGCACACCCCGCGCTGCATTTCCATGGTGATGACGGCGGTGTGGGCGGGAGCAACAAGATCGGACAATTCGGCGAGATCAGTAACCTCTATGGCCATGTCGCCACCCTAGACCGACCTGCCGATTAGGCCCGAATGCAGCGCCTCGGCGCCAAACTTGTGTCCGCACCTGACGCGGCGTCAGATCCTCGCTACTGTGTGCTTTCTCGCCGCGCGAACGGGCTTGGGCGAGAAGGGGAATTCCGTGGCACGCGATTACGTCATCAAGCTCGGCACCATGCTGTTCACCATGGTCGAGCCGCAAAAGGGCCATGAGGTCGAGTACAACCGCTGGTACGAGCGCGACCACTTCTACGGCGGCGTCCTTACCGGCGCATGGAGCTTCGCCGGGGACCGCTTCGTGGCCACCAAGGCGATGAAGAACCTGCGCTACCCCGCCGACTCACCAATGACCCCCGACCCCACCGTTGGTTCGTACCTCGCGATGTACTGGGTGCTCGACGGCCACCACGATGCATGGAATCGCTGGAGTGTCGACACGGTCAAGATGTTGCACGCCACTGGTCGCATGTTCGCCGAGCGCACGCACATTCACACGTTGCTCTATGACTTCAAGTGGTCGGTCCAGAAGGAGAACTGGGGCACGCCCGCTGAGCTCGCCCTCGATCGCAACTACAGCGGGCTCGTGGTCAACGTTGGCGAACTCACCGATGGCGCAACGCATGCCGACATCGAGAACTGGACGCGTGAGACATGGGCTCCGTCGGCAATGGCCACCACGTGGGGCCCCGACCTCGTGCTCAACGCGACACCGTTGCCCCTGCTCGACGACGCACCACCCGATGTGCCGCGCACGCCCAACGCCGATCGACGTTTCCTGCAGCTGCACTTCCTCGATCACACACCTGATCATGGCTGGGCGGATGGCTACGCGAAATACGGCGATCAGCTCAACGCGAGTGGTGTCGCCAAACACCTCTGGACATCACCGTTCATCCAAACGGTGGTCGGCACCGACACCTACACCGATCAACTCTGGTAAAGGCACGCACATGGAACAGATCACCAACAAGCGCGTCCTCGTAACGGGCGTCACCGGATGGGTCGCTGGGCCTGTGGCAACCACACTCGCCACGCACGGCAACACCGTCTTTGGGGCTGCCCGATTTCGCGATGAAACACAGCGTGAACCGCTCGAGGCACAGGGCGTCAACACCATCAGCATCGATCTCCAAAAGGCTCGATTCGACGAGGTTCCTGACGACATCGATGTTGTGCTGAACTTCGCCGTCGCCAAGGTCAACGACTTCGAGGTTGCGTTTGCAGCCAACGCCGAGGGACCTGCCGCGCTCATGGAACTCTGCATGCCAGAGGTGTTCCTGCACTGTTCGTCCACCGCCGTCTACGCGCCCGACGATCACAACGCGCGACTCGAAACCGATGCACTGGGCGATAGCCACCGGCCGATGCCGGGCATGCCTACCTACAGCATCTCCAAGATTGCTGCCGAGGTCTTGATCAAATACGAAGCCAGGCGACTCGGCGTGCCTGCTGTGATCGCGCGCCTCAACGTGCCGTACGGCGACACGTACGGCTGGATGATGTTCCATCTCATGATGATGGAACGCGGCATCCCCGTGCCCGTCCACGTGAACCAGCCCACGAGCTACACGCCCATCCATTCCGATGACATCGTGCGTTCCATTCCGTATCTGCTTTCACTCGCGTCCATACCGACGACGATCGTGAACTGGGGTGGCGAGGACATCGCCGGTATCGAGGATTGGTGCAACGAGATGGGCCGGCTCACAGGACTGACCGCCGAATTCGCGCCGACCGAGGCCACGATTGCTGCGATCATTCCCGACCTCACCAAGCTGCACTCCACAGGCTTTCGCAGCGAGGTCGACTGGCGCGAAGGTATCAAGCGTCAGCTCACCGCGACGCGCCCCGACCTGCTGAAATAGTCGATCCCGTGCGCGTTGGGCTGACCGTCTTTCTCACCGATCGCACGATCGATCCGGC
>JAYTWP010000447.1:0-3704 GCA_043743395.1 Actinomycetota bacterium
GCCGCGAACGCGATCAAGCAACGGCTGGTCCCCCCGACGGTCGGGTCGGCACCGCCAGCTGACAAAGGCATCGTGAACGTCGGCATGTGGCTGTGGACCGACCCGAACCAGTATCGGCCCGTCACTGTGACGGCGTGGGTCCCAACGCCCACGGGTATTGCCTGGGCCACAACCACGGCGACGCCAGCGCGGTTGGTCTTTTTGTCAGGAGAGCCGGGGTCGGTGCCCATGTCGTGCCGAGGACCGGGCCGGCAATGGATGCCGCAGTTTGGCGATGACTCGTCGTCGCCGTGTATGTACACCTATCAACACTCATCTGAGATCACGCCGAGCGACCGGTTCGATGCAACCTTGTCGATCGTCTGGTCGATCCGATGGCGCTCGAACGTGGGTGCGGGCGGCAATCTCGGCGAGTACACGACATCGACCCTGCAGCTGATGACCGTCAACGAAATCCAGGCAGTAGTCAACAACTGAAGGACTCCGGCACGCGGCAGCCGGTCGGCGAGGTCGCGTTATGTTGCAATTTGATGACAGCCGGGGTAGACATCTGCCCACAGAGCCATGCGACGAGTCGCGTGGGGCGCGGGTAGATGCGCCCCTCCATCGCCCGGCGACAGACCATTCGGGTCTCGAGACGGACGAGAAAGGGTAAGCGAGTGGTTCACGAAGACGACTACGGGTTTTGGGATGACGACCGCAGCTATTCGCTGGCAGGCCGACGCACGCGGGCCCAGCCGCCGCAGCGCCGACCCCAGATTGCGCAGCGCAGTCATAGCAACCACGACGTCCCGCTTCATCAGCACTCATCGTCGACGCTGCGTGCACGACTTGTCGGCTCAGCTGGTCGGACTGGTCGTGGGCTGTTCTGGTCACGCCTGGGGTTGCTCGGCCTGATCGGGGTCGTGGCTATCTCTGTTGCGCTCGCGGTGTCCAGTGAGGGTTCACTGGGTCGAGTCGCGGCGCTCAACGCTCCAGCCACTGCGCCGACGGTACCGGCCACGACCGTCGTCGTCACTGCCGCAGGGTTCGTCGCAATTGCCGAGCCGATGGTGTCCGTCGAGTCGGCTACGACCACAACCACCGCGGCGCATATTGTGCCTGCAGTCGCCACCACCATCAAGCCAGCGGCCGCCGCGCAGCCACGGGCACCGTCGACCCCTGTTGCGAAGCCGAATGCGACCTGCGCGAGGCCGTACAAAGTGGTGGCGCTGGACTACTGGATCCTGATCGCTCGCAAATTCAACGTCTCGGTCAAGACGCTCCTCGCTGTCAACCAGGCCAACACATCGACGGCGTTGTATCCCGGGCGCACCGTCTGCTTGCCCGCAAACGCCTCCGCACCCAAGACGACAAAGTCGACCGCAACGACGCCCCCATCCACCACCGTGAAGCCGACGGTGAAGGCGGCGGCGGCGAAACCAAAAGCGGCGCAGCCAACCCAACCGGCCATCCCTTCGCCGCCACCGCTGCGCAACTACTCAGCGGCCGAGGTCGAACAGATCATTCGCGAGGTGTGGCCCGATGATCTCGAAGACCAAGCACTGTCGATCGCCCGGCGTGAAAGCAACCTCGTGCCGACGGCGCGTAACTCGTGTTGCATCGGTTTGTTCCAGATCTACTGGGCGGCCAACCAACGCTTCTTGTCCACGATCGGCATCTCGTCGGCGAGCATGTTGTTCGAGCCATTGACCAATGCCAACGCTGCGTACGCGATGTATCTGCGTAGTGGATGGGGTCCATGGTCGTGACATCGAGACGCTGCAAAGCGGTTTCGATTGACCCGGTCGTCACATAGACTGCTGCGGCACATGCGCTCGTAGCTCAATGGATAGAGCATCTGACTACGGATCAGAAGGTTGAGTGTTCGAGTCACTCCGAGCGCGCTGACGACAGAAGCCTCGCCTCAGGGCGGGGCCTCTTTCGTTCTGGGGCCGCTTTCGTTGTCGGGCCGAGGGGTGACCGCCGGGTTGCGGTCACCGTGCTCGAACGGATCGGTCGACGACGGGGCGGCAACGTCGGCTTCGACAGGGCTGTCCGCGACTGGACGACGAGCGCCGCCGTCGTTGATCGTCGTCGACGCCTCGATCTTGGCCAACGCCGTCGGCGACGATGGGCAGGCCGGCTGCGTTGCGAGCGCGAGACTCCTCGCCGAAGCCGAAGCCAAAGCCTCGGCACCTGACCTGGTCGACGTGGAGACGGTGTCGGTGCTCTGCAAAAGGCGGCTGGCCGGTGACCTCACCGCTCGCCGGTTACGCTCTGCGATCACGATCTGCGGGCACTCCCGTTGATACAAGTTCCGACCGGCCCGCTGATGCAACGGGCGTACGAACTCAGAGCAACCGCCACCCCCTACTATGCCGCCTACGTCGCTCTCGCCGAGGGGCTGGCGTGCACACTCGTCACGGCCGACGCCAGACTGTCGAGGGCCACGGCCATTCGCTGCGCATTCGAGGTTCTGCTGAACTGACGCGGCACATGTATCACCGATGTTCCAGACCGGTTCATGCTCGACTGTCCCGCTCACGGTTGTGTCGTCCCCGATAGGTGGTTGAGCTGCAGCTCGGCTGCATCATTCATCACGCACGTCCGGGCGAACGCACTTCGGCTGTGCGCGAACATCGCCGAGCCAACGCCCACACGTCGCGTGCGCTGTGTTGCGGCCAGAGCTACACAGCGCACAACATGTCCGGCTCGCGCCACCTGGGCCATGCCTCCAGCCGATCTCGACCACGCTACGCGGTCAAGTGGCCATTTGTGGACAGTCTCTGGTGGTCGTTGTTGGGCAGAACCTGCTGGCTGCCGACTGCTCCGACGAGCCGCCAGCGGGTGGGGGTTGTGGTTGCGTACACCGCAACCGATGAAGGCCAATCGGATCACGGGGCGCTCGTGAACGCGCTTGGAATGTCTCGCTTGGTGTGCAGAATTCGCCACACGTCGACGTGGTCGTCATGTGACACGTAGAAGATCAAGTATGGGAAGCGCCGAAGGTTCCAGGCGCGGAGCCCGGGGATCGCGAGATCGTAGGCGAATCGCAGCGAGCCAATCCGTGGTGAGCGGGCGATCTGGCCGATGGCGTGCTCGAGCGCATCGACGAATTCGAGCGCTACACGGCCGCCGGACACTTGCCGATGGTGCTCGATCGCTGCGTCGATGTCGCTAGCAGCGAGAACTCGCAGCTGAACGGGGTGGGCCGCCACGCTGTCAGGTGCTGGGGTCGAGTTGACCGCGCAACGATGCGAAATACGCGTCGTTGGCGGTCGGGCCCGAGAGCGACGACGCCCCGGCAAACAAGAGGTTGCGGAGTCGCTGGCGGTCCTGCTCGCGGCGGATCAGGTCGCGGACGAACTCGCTAGTGGAGCCGAACCCGCCGACGCCGACCTGCTGATCTACGAACGCCTTCAAGTCGTGTGGGAGCGACACGTTCATCGTCGACATCGCGTCACCCTAACGCATTTGGCAAACTTTGCCAATCCTTGCTGCTGTAGTGGTCAACGAACCTGCCAACCCTTGCCTATGACGCGCGACATCGCCTGCCTCGGTCGAGTGCTCGCTTTGGGTCACTCGGTTGTCGGCGGTGGGACGTTCTGTTGTGTTCCTCGCCGAATTGCGCCGCCGATGAGGGGGGCGGCCACGAGCAGCGCGCCCGCCAGCAGCAGCGCCATACCACCGGAGGTGCTGCCCGACGGGTTCCACTGGATCAA
>JAYTWP010000448.1:0-1711 GCA_043743395.1 Actinomycetota bacterium
TGGTGAGCAATCGTGGCCGGCAGCATTGGTTCGCCGGTGGTTGTATCGGTGGCATTGGCCGCTGTAGTGATGGCCTCGCGTAGCCTCGCAGCTGCCTTGCCGGTTGGAGCGGCGAGGGCAACACGCAGCGGTCGAGACTGCTCTGCTGCATCGACAAGTAAGACTGCCAACAGCCGGGCAACGGTGTGGGTCTTGCCGGTGCCGGGTCCGCCGACGATCACGCCCAAGCGTGCGGACAACGCCGTGAGCGCCGCAATGTGTTGAAGATTCGGCTTCTCATCTTCGGTTGGAGGCACCAGATACCGCAAGAGTGCGGCGGCCGGGTCACAGAGTTGCGATGGCGTCGTCGTCAGCGCTCGGGACCGCAATGAAGCGGCAACAAGGCATTCGTCGATCCATTGCCGTTGCGTGTACAGGGAGTGACCATGGAGTACGAGCGGACAATTGTCGAGCACGGGCTGCGGATCTGCAGCATTCACAACACGCACGATGTTGCTGGAGCTGAGCGCGGGTAGCCACTCGGTGGGATGCGGCCATTGCAACGCCCGAAACCGCGAAAGGGTTGACCCACCGATGGTGCCATCGACGCCATCCTCAGTTTCATCGGAGACCCCGGCGAGTTCGGTGGCCACCATGGACATCGCTTGCGGGAGATCGACGCAGACATGGCCGTGCAGGGGCGCCCACAGCGCCAATGCGGCACCTAGCTGGACGAGATGGTTGGGACGCGTGTCGGCGCGAGTGATGACCTCGGTTGCGTGAATTTCGGCGGGGCCGAAGACCCCCGAGGCGACCCAGGGAGCGAGCGAGGCAAGCGCATCGGGGATAGTTGGAGTCACAAGAAGCTCCCGGTGGCAAAGAGAGTGTCGAGCGCGACGATGGTGGCTGTGGCTGGTCGCCAGGAGAACACCCCGTGCGGCACGCCATCGACGACGGGTGTGTGTGCGCCGACCATGCCGCGCACGAACAAATATCCAATGCCACCGAGGTGCTGATCGGGGTTGTAGGCGCTGCCGAGTCGCCACCTGAGGTAGCGATGCACTGCGACCGAATACAACAGCGCCTGGAGGGGATAGCGATGCTGTTCCATTGCCGTCACCAGGTGGTGGGGTGAATACGCGGCCACCGGATCTGCGCCACCCTGTGTGTGTAGCCGGTTGGTCTTGTAGTCGATGACGAGATAGGTGTGCGCCGAGCCGCGTGGAATTCGCACGACGGCATCGATGGAACCGTTCATCCAGCCAGCGATGTTGATGTCGGCAGCTTCTGAAGCGAGTTGGGCCGCGAATGGTCGTAGCGGATCGACCGAATCGAGTGTACGCAGCAGGACGTCGGCGATGCTGCGTACCGGCAGCGACGCGCCCGTGTTCGACAACGCGGGTGCGAGCGGTACATCGAACGTGAGCTCGGCGAGCCGGTCTGCGGGTGCGATGTCGGCTAACGAGAGTTGATCGAACAGTGGGCCGAGTGGTGTGCGCAGCGCCGCAGCAAGACCGAGCGCGAGTTCGGTGGTGTTGACGCGCAGACCCTCCCGTAATGCATTGTGGGCGAGGCGCTCTTCGAGATCGGCGACCAGGTCCGATGACGTGAAGTCGAGCTCTTCGAGCACCGAATGGACAAACGTACCGAACGTCGTGCCTGCCGCAGCATCGGCCAGATGGGCAACGACACCGGTCGCCCCGACTGGCCGTGACGAAAGCGGCGCCGATTC
>JAYTWP010000449.1:0-1549 GCA_043743395.1 Actinomycetota bacterium
GACCCGGGATCGTCGGAGGTGGACCGGGGTCGTCGGAGGGTCCCGGGGTCGTCCGAGGGGGCCCGGATCCGACTCGGCGCCTACTGACGCGCGCTCTTAATGGTGGTGTTCGGCGAATTCTTGCGCCCGTGTCCGCAACTCGCCAGCGGTGACGTAGCCGCTCTCGGCCATCATCGTTTCGATCGCGGTCTGCCACGCCGACCAGTACCGGTCGTTCTCGTCGTCGTGCTCAGATGAAGCTGCACGGCGATCGTTGTCCGCGACCTTGGCGATCAGCCGATCTCTGAAATCGGCGTACTCCACGCGACCCGCGTCGCACAGCGCCATTGTCGTTGCAAACAGGCGGCGTTGCCATGGAACGTTGAAGCTGAGTTCGCCGTTCGCCCTCGGGGGAGCAGCCGGCCCATCGATGTCGAGCTCGGGCGTCATCGTGCGACCCCGATCATTTGGTCCCGACCGACTCGCTCCGCGAGATCGTCCTCGCTCAGACCGTCGGTATCGGCCGGTCGTTCGGGGAGTACGAAGTAGCGGATCTCCGCCGACGAGTCCCAGACGCGTACTTCGGTATCAGCGGGGACTTCACAACCCATCTCGCTGAGAACGGCACGCGGTTCGCGTACGATTCTCGACCGGTAGGCAAGTGACTTGTACCACGCGGGTGGTAGCCCGAGGAGACCCCACGGATAGCACGAGCAGAGTGTGCAGACCACGACATTGTGAACGTTCGCCGTGTTCTCGACGACGACGAGATGGTCCACTTGAGGCCCGCCCAAGCCCAACTCGCCGATCGCGCTGAGGCCGTCGCGCAACAACCGCTCCTTGAACGCAGAATCGGACCACGCCCGTGCGACCACGCGCGCCCCGAGCATCGGCCCGAGTTGGTTCTCGAAATAGTCCAGGATCTGATCGATCGCTGCGGGTTCGACCAAACCCCGTTCGATCAACATCGCCTCCAATGCTTCGGCGCGTAACGCGCGCGGATCGTCGTGGTCGTGATCGTGGTCGTGACTCATATCGCAGCCAGGTACGGCTCGAAAAGATCGACGGACACGACATGATCGCCAGCACCCCACAGGTCCTGCGCACGAAACTGCACGGCGTACACATACTGCGGATCCTCGCCTTGCCCATGTGCGTTGGTATCCGGAAAGACGAACGCAGGGTGCATGATCGTGACGCAACCGCAGTGCCCGCGCGCGTACCGAGGTGCGCGCGTGTGGCCGACTGGATGCAGATCGCGAACGCGGACCACCTGGCCCAGGCTGAACGCCGGCCTTCGGTCGACGGTCTTCACCGGACCGCCGGTCGGGCTCACGGTCGGTAACGCCACGCTCGGCACTGAACGGGGTCGGGCCGCGGCCCCGCCGCTGCGCTGGTCGACCTCGTCACTGTCGATCAAGCCGCGCTCGCGAAGCCTGACCTCCACTGAAGCAAGCCAACGGCCGTAGTAGCCAAGGGTGAGATATTGGGCAGGGTCGATGCGCTCGATGGAATGACGGAAGTCGTCGGTGTTTCCAGGGACACTTGCGAGGCTTGCGAGTGCAAACGC
>JAYTWP010000450.1:0-1918 GCA_043743395.1 Actinomycetota bacterium
CCATCAGTCGGCAAAAAGCCAGCGGCGAGGACATCGTCGGTCGACATCAGTGGGAAGAGCTCCTGTGCACGTTGAGCGGAGATGATCTCCATTGGCAGACCAAAACTCTTTGCCATCGTCGCGAGGCGCTTGAGTTCGAGCACACGATCGGGTGAGCACGCCAGCCGCAAGCTCCCGACCTGATGCCAGTCAACTGCTTGACCGGTCTCTGCTTCGAGACGGCCGTACAACTCGACCGAATGCTCGAGCATGCGAGTGGTGTTGCGCGACGAACGCAGTTGACCGACGAGTCCCGCTGCATGCCATGTCGCACCTTCGGTCAATCGGTGTTGTTCGAGCAATACAACATCGGTCTCGCCCATCAACGTGAGGTGATACGCGAGGCTGCATCCGAGAATGCCGCCACCGATGATCACGATCCGAGCCCGGGCTGGCACTGATTCTCCGACGCTCACACAACCCCCTCGGGCCCGCAGACCAGATCACGTTCGAGCGCGAAGGTTAGTTGATGCCACGCACCGCCCTTCGAACGGCGAGAACGCGTCGCCGAACGCGCAGATCGGCGGCTGTTATGGTTCGCAACGCAGAGTTCGGATGCTGCTCGGCCCGGCGATGTACTGAATTTGGGGGAACACGTGGTAACAGAGTCGGCGATCTCCGTACGCGGTATGTGGAAGGTGTTCGGCCCCCGCGCCGAACGAATTGTGGGGGCTCCTGAGGCCGATCTTCCACGAGCCGAACTCGAAGCCAAAACGGGTTGCGTCGTCGCGATGCGAGACATCAACATGGAGGTCGCGCCTGGCGAAGTGTTCGTCGTGATGGGCTTATCCGGCAGCGGCAAATCAACGCTCGTGCGGTGTCTCACGCGCCTCATCGAGCCAACAGCAGGTTCTGTCATGATCAGCGGCGTCGACGTCACGGGCGCCGATCGCGAACAGCTGCTGCAGGTGCGGCGGCACAAGGTGAGCATGGTGTTCCAGCACTTTGGCTTGCTCCCCCACCGCACGATCGTCGACAACGTGGCATTCGGACTTGAAGTGCAAAAGGTCGACAAGGCACAGCGTCGCGCAAGGGCGGAGGAGGTACTGGAGCTCGTCGGTCTCGGGGGGCTCGGTATGCGTAAGCCCGACCAACTCAGCGGTGGCATGCAGCAGCGTGTCGGACTTGGGCGCGCACTCGCAACCGACCCAGAGATCCTGCTCTTCGATGAACCGTTCTCAGCGCTGGACCCGCTGATTCGTCGCGATATGCAAGATGAGGTCATCCGGCTCCGTCGAGAAGTCAACAAGACGATGGTCTTCATCACCCACGATCTATCCGAGGCATTGCGCCTCGGCGACCGCATCGCAATCATGCGCGACGGACGCTTCGTACAAGTAGGTACCCCAGAAGAAGTCGTCGGCGCTCCGGCCGACGACTACGTACGCAACTTCGTACGCGATGTCCCCCGATCGCACGTGATCTCCGTGGGTTCGGTCATGGCGCCCGTCGCCGACGGAAAGGTCGCCGGCAGCGTGCCCGCCATGACCAAGGTTCGTGATGTCGTTGGTCTGGTAGCGCACAGCGACCTACCGGTTCAGGTGGTCGACCTCGCCGGAGCACCGATCGGCTCCATCGATCGGGTCGCCGTGCTCTCGGTGATCGCCGGTGAGGATTCACCACAAGAGCGAACCAGCGGGGTCTGACCGTGACGTTGACCTTGCCAAATGAAACGCCTGCGCCACCGAGAGTCGGCGATCAGATCGCGTTGACGCCTCAGCGCAATTGGACCCGCGTCATGGTTCCCGTCGTAGCGCTCGTTGCGTTGTCCATCGTGGGTGCCGCCATCGGCCACAAGGTGCCGTCGTGGCTCGACGCCCACGTGAAGCCGTGGTTCGACAGCGTTTACCGGTGGAGCCAACTCAACAACGGCACCAAC
>JAYTWP010000451.1:0-3046 GCA_043743395.1 Actinomycetota bacterium
CGCGCCACAGCGTTAGTGCACAAGCCGCAACGACAATCCACCACACCAGCTGCGTCCATGCGGGCGACGAGAACTCCAGCCAGCCGAGCGATCCAGCGAGCTCACGCAACGTATCGCCACTGCCGCGCATCGATCGCCACAGTGTTGCGGGCAACGACATCGAGGTCCTGGTGCGAGGATCGTCGATCTGTTGCCCGCTCCACCAACCCCACACGACGACGCTTGCCGTCGCCAACACCGGTGCCCCAAAGGCGCCGAGCCGCGCACGCCATGACGAGAGCCGCAACATCGGGCGCACACCAGAGACGTCCTCGAAGCACAGCACCGCGATCATCGCCAACCATGCCAGGACGGCGACGGGACGGATCGCGATGGCCAACCCGATGGGAAGGCTGAACCACATCAGTTCGCCCACAGAGCAGCTGCGCGGTCGCCGCAATCTCATCACGCCAACCCAGGCCAACAACGCCAACGCGATCTCCATTGCGTTCGGATTCACGACGCCGAACAGGAACCACGCGGCCGGGCTGAGCGCGCACAGAGCGAGCGCGCCGGCGGGCAAGACACCAGAGCGACGAACGGTGACGGCGAGCACCATTGCACACCAGAAGGCAGCCACGAGCCGATACCACTGCACTTGCGCAGGGTCGCCGAACAAGCGCACCGGCAACCCGACGATCGCGTAGTAGAGCGGTGGGTAGGTGCCTGCCGAGCTGGCAGCCAGCCGAACGCCGGAGCCGGGACGAGCAACAGCACATGTGGCGGGAGCGCGCGCGTCGTGACGAAAGCACGAGGGATCGCCGGTCGCAAGCGCCGCCGGGACCGTCACCGCGCGAAAGCCCGGGGCGAGTCCGGGCACGCGTGAGCCGAACAGCTCACCGTTGGCGACCGACGCGGCGCGTAGTACGTGCGCCGGTTCGTCCGGGCCGCCGTAGCGCGCGATCGCAAGGGACCACGAGACCAACACACCGAAGACCAAGACGAAGATCGAGATCGACACAAGCGCGTCGCGCTGGATGAAACGAGATCTCACGTTCGCTGCAGCTGGCGGGCCCGTGACACGGCTTGAAGCTAGCGTAGAAGCATGTTCTCTTCGATGACGCCCGTTCGCCGGCGCGTCGCGATCGGAGTAATCGTCGGCGCCAGCATCGTGGCGCTCGCGGTGATTGCGGTCGCGAGCGGCGGCGATGATGCGAACGACACGACATCCGCCACACTTGCGTCGAGCGAGCCCTCGTCACCAGTGTCGGCAGCGGGCACGGCGCCCTACGACCCCCTCAACCCGCCATTCCAACGCGCCTTGCAGGCCTCGGGCATTTTCGATTGCGTGCGGCCCGGCCAATGGCAGCCATACCTCGATCGGCCGCTTGTGATCTCCGTGGGTGAGCCACCGGAAGCATCCACGTGCGCGAACGACGTCATCGACTTGCCGTTCAGATACTGCTCGGTCACGGCGTGTTCGCAGATACCGCCCGATTGGGACATCAGGCTCCAGCCTGGCGTGCCACCAGATGCGCTTTTCTTACTGGTGACCCCCGTCGACTCCAACAACGCGCGGCTCTATTGCTACCGGAACCTGATAACCGATCCACCGAAGATTGCGGCGATCGGTACGACCATCGAGCAGGCGTGCCCTACAGCCCCGAATGCCGGCTCAACCGGCAATTCGACTGATATCCCGTACGTGCCTCCGCCAGTCTCGGTGGACCTGCCGCCGATACCACCAAGCCCATCTGCTGAGCTTCCCAGCGGCTGAGCACAGCCAAGGTCAGTGACATACTTGGCCGATGGAACTCGCATCTGCAATCCGCACCAACGGTTCGGTTCGTCGTTTTACCCCCGAACCTGTCGACGACGCGACCGTGTATGCCTTGCTCGACGATGCCCGCTTCGCGCCGAGTGGCGGCAACAGGCAGGGGTGGCGGGTTGTTGTAGTGAAAGACGCTGCGAAACGCCGCGCCCTCGCCGATCTGATGCGGCCCGTGTGGGATGAATATGCAGCAATTGCCAGCACGGGCCGCACCCCATTCACGACGGTCGAACCATCCACATATGAGCTCACGACAGTCACGCCCGGTCAGACACCCAACGACTTGCTCGACAACATCGTGGAGATACCGGTTGTTCTGGTTGTTGCGGCCGATCTGGCATGCGTCGCGATGATGGACAAGGACCTCGGCCGGGCAGCAATCACCGGAGGTGGATCCATCTATCCGTTCTGCTGGAATCTTCTGCTTTCTGCACGAAGCCGAGGACTCGGTGGCGTGATGACCACGTTCCTAGCCAGAGCCGAGCCTGCGGCAGCGCCTGTGCTGGGGCTGCCCGGTGACTACGCGATCGCGGCAACGATTTTCATCGGCCACCCGGTGCATCAGCCCACCAAACTCAAACGCGCCCCAGTGGAATCGTTCACGACAATCGACAAGTTCGACGGAGCCCAGTTCCATGGTTGATCGCATCGATCCTCAAGCAGCCGCCGACGAACTCACAACGCTGGCCGAGTTCCTCGACTACTACCGCGCCACGTTGATCATGAAGGCCGAAGGCCTCTCCGATGCCCAGGCGCGTTTGGCGGCGTGCCCCCCGAGCATCCTCAACCTGATGGGCCTTGTGCGCCATATGGCCGACGTCGAGCGGAGTTGGTTTCGACGCACGCTCCTCGGCGAGGCCGCGCCACCGCTGTTCTATAGCGATGCCAACATCGATGGAGATATCGAACCCGACGACGACGACACGCTCGCTGATGCGATCCAGGCGCTGAACACCGAGATCTCGGTCGCACGACGCAACGTCAAGGGCCTGTCGCTCGATCAACTCGCGGCTGCGAGTCGATTCGATGGCCCGCCGAGCCTGCGCTGGATCATGGTCCACATGATCGAGGAATACGCCCGACATTGCGGCCATGCGGACCTCCTGCGCGAACGCATTGATGGCAGCACCGGCGACTGACCCCCAGCCGCAGTTAGCCCGGGTCGACCCTGACGAGGCTGAAGGTCACCACGATGCGATGCAACGTATCGGTGGGTAAGAAGTTGGTCTTGGAACA
>JAYTWP010000452.1:0-2254 GCA_043743395.1 Actinomycetota bacterium
TGATGCTCGATCAGGAGCAGGTCGTTGGCGTCAGCGATGACCTCAGCGAGATAGCCCTCGGCGCTGCGACGCTCGCCGAGCGCTCGTACGCGCACAGCGATTGATCCGTCGGGCAGCGTGGCTCGGTACGAGACAAGTTGCTGCTCGGCGCGGTGACTGATGACTTGATCGAGTGCCTCGGCGCCCAGCGTGCAGCGAATCGATTCAACAAGTTCGACCGTGAGCTCGCCGTGACGGTCGGGGAAGAGCTCGCGCGCGAGGGGAGTGGTGCGCCAATGGATTGCCGGCCTGCCTCGACCATGGATGGCGCCCTCGAATCGCGAGACGAGACCCGACTGCTCGAGAGCGTCGAGATGTTGGCGAACAGCCGTCGTCGTGGTGTTGAACTGATCGGCGAGTTCATGCGCCGTTGCATCATCGGCACGCTTGAGCGCCTCGATGATCCGCCGCTTCGCATCGGTGAGTTCAGCCATCGACCATAGTCTAACTTATTTAGCAAGTGTCTGCTTTGTTAAAGATGCGGTCGTTCGCCTCGATGAACACACGGCTGCAGGGACGCCGTCATGAGAAAGCGCGTGCCGTGTCCTGGCTTTGACAGAATGTAAATCGTGACCAGCGAAGCCGATACAGCAGCCCATACCCGCGATGCGCTCATCAATCAGTTCGGGTTGGCCGACGCAGTCGTCGATCCGATGTCACTGGCGAACAGCGTTGCCCGTTTCCGCGAGCAGGGCATCACCCTGCCCACGTTCGCAGAGCTCGCTGATCCGAGTGGCATCGATCCGGCGCACACGGCCGGCGTCGGAAAGAACGACGCCGACGCGCGCAACCTGTGGCGCGTTCATTGGTACAACGACCTCGCCGGTAACCGGGTCGAAGTGCCCGATTACGTAGTACTTGGCAAAGAACTCACCGGTATCGACAGTCCAATCATCGTTGTCTTTGGTGATCGGTTTCCGATGATCACCGCGCACAAGGTTCTCGCGGCATATTCGTGCCTCGCTCCGCGCGTTGTGACAGGACAATTCGACCCAACGAGACACCGAGCGATCTGGCCGAGCACTGGTAACTATGCGCGTGGCGGCATTGCGATCAGCCGCATCATGGCGAGCAGGGGCGTGGCCATCTTGCCCGCCGGCATGAGTCAGGAGCGGTTCGATTGGCTTGATCAGTGGTGTGCGAACCCGGCCGAGGATGTCATCCGCACGGTTGGTACCGAAAGCAACGTCAAAGAGATCTACGACGCGTGCAACGCACTTGCCAAGGACCCCACCAACTTCGTGCTCAACCAGTTCTGCGAGTTCGGTAACCATCTCGGTCACTACGAAGTCACGGGCCGCGCACTTGGTCACGTCTTCGAACACGCCGCTGGGGTGATGGGTCGACCCGATCTCCGGCTCGCTGCGTTCACGAGCGCCACCGGATCAGCCGGCACCATTGCGGCTGGCGACCGTCTGAAGGAGGAATACGGCACCAAGATCGTGGCTGTCGAGGCGCTCGAATGCCCGACGATGCTCGAGAACGGCTTTGGTGAGCACAACATCCAGGGCATCGGCGACAAGCACATTCCGTTGATTCACAACGTGACCAATACCGACGTTGTGGTCGCGATCAGTGACCGCGCGACCGACTCGCTCGATGTGCTGTTCAACACCCCGACGGGGCGCGCCTACCTCGCCGACAGTAAAGGCATCTCCGCTGCGCTCATTGCCGCGCTCGAACACTTTGGTTTCTCGTCGATCTGCAACACCCTTGCGGCCATCAAGACGGCCAAGCTGCTCGGTCTGGGTCCCGACGATGCGATTATCACGATTGCCACCGACGGTGCCGCGCTCTATCCAAGCGAGCGGGCCAAGACCATCGCAGGCCAATTCGGGAATGACTTCACGACGGTGAATGCGGCTGAAGTCTTCGGAGAGTACCTCGCCAACGTCACTACGGACTCGATGATCGAGTGCACCGAGCGCGACCGCAATCGCATCTTCAACCTGGGGTATTACACCTGGGTCGAGCAGCAGGGCACACCCTTCGAACTGTTTGAGGCGCGGCGATCTCAGAGCTTCTGGCGCGGGCTGCGTCACTATCTCCCCGTGTGGGATGAACTCATCACTGAGTTCAACAAACAAGTTGCATCGGCAAGTTGATCTCGTGAGTCCCGCAGATGCGGCGGCCGTGATCGGATGGCGATGCGTCGTGTGCGGCGCGACGGTCGACATTGCCGAACCGATGGTGTTCCGCTGCCCGAAGGCCACGC
>JAYTWP010000453.1:0-3491 GCA_043743395.1 Actinomycetota bacterium
CGATCAGCTCAGAACGGCGAGAAGCGCAAGGCGTACGGCCTCGCCAGCCCGGTCGGTCGACAAGCCCTGATCGGTGCGCAACAGGTCGAGCACTTCGAACGAGCACAGCACGTCGAGGATTGCCATTGTCGACGCAGCCTGACCTTTGTCCATCGCTGCCAACTCGGAGGCAAAGAGCCGTTTCAGCTGAGCCCTCAAAAAGGCGCGGGTCTTGGTCAATTCCTCTTGCAAAATCGGCTGCATCGGCGCGAGCGACCGGCTGAGCCGAGCCACCGGGGCAATGGCCTCGAACAACTCAATTCGCCGTTTCACGATGAGTTCGACGCGATCTTGCAGCGCAAGAGTCTGATCAACCGGACGCGTCAAGAGCGGAACCACGACCGCCTGCTGGCGCTCGATTGAGGTGCGCGCAAGTTCGTCCTTGTCGGCGAAGTAGCGAAAGACCGAGCGATGTGAAACACCGGAACGCTCGGCGACCTCGGCAACACCCGGCCGAGGATTCCCCTCGCGAATGAGCTCGAGAAACGCATCGACAACTGCCACCTTGTTGCGGTCACGTCGGGCGTGGCGGCCGTCCTGTTGCTCGTCGGTGATCATCACAGCAGCTTAGACACGGTGGCTGAACAATTGGCATTTCACTGTCCATTGTTGGAACGTTGCAGATGACCGGATGAATCAATTGACAGTATTACTGCCACAACGTAGGGTTGAGCGACAACGAAGCGATAAGGAGCGAATCATGGATGCGTCACGACGGGTTGCCCTCATTGCCGGCGCCGGCTTCTACGTTGGACCGCATTTGGCCAAGATCCTCGCGGCGCGAGGACACGATCTCGTACTTGGCGACCCCGCGCCAGAGTTGGTGAGCGAACTCGTCGACAGCGGCGCACAGGTCGAGGTCGTCACCGGCGTGCGCGATCTCGTGAAACGCGAGTCGTCGCAACGTCTCGCCGATGCCGCAATGCAACGCTTTGGTCGCATCGATTCGGCCACCGCGTTCTCGGGACTCATTGTGACAGGCCGATTCATGAACGCAGCCGTGTCAGACCTCGAATCAGTCATGCAGGGCTGCATGGTTGCGCCGTTTCATTTCATGCAAACAGTGCTCGAGCCGATGATCGCTCAGGGCGACGGTCAGGTCTTGGTCATCACCAGCGCCAGTGGCGCACGAGTCACGCCGGAGGCGCCGTTGTATTCCTCGGCCCGCGCTGGCGCCACACACATGGTGCGCAACGTCGCCGGCGAGGTCGCGCGACATCGCGTGCAGGTGAATGCGGTGGGTACCAACTACATGGACTTCCCCGAATTTCGTCGCGCGACCGGCGCCGACGATCCTGTTATCAGGGCAAAGATCGAGAGCCGTGTGCCTCTCGGCCGCTTGGGCACGATGGAAGAGTTCGCGTACTTCTGTGCACCGTTCGTCGATGGCACGAGCCGCTTCACCACAGGTCAATTCGTGTCATATTCCGGCGGCTGGTCGTGAGCAACTACGAGCCGGACTTCGCTGGCCACATCGGGCTCACGTACCACGAGTCCACACCTGCGTGGCCAGCTCCACCGGCGGGCCTCGGTGGGCCGAACATTGTGATGATCGTGCTCGACGATCTCGGCTTCGCCCACTTCGGGAGTTATGGCAGCACCTTGGTCAGCCCCAACGTCGATCGCCTCGCCGCCAACGGCTTGCGCTACACCAACTTCCACACCACCGCGCTGTGCTCACCGACACGCGCCTGTCTGCTCAGCGGTCGAAATCACCACAGCGTCGGCATGCGCGGCGTGTCGAACTGGAGCAGCGGTTACCCACACATGCGCGGCGGTATTTCTCCAAGGGCTGCGACGCTGGCCGACCTCTTGCGCGCGCATGGCTACGCCACCTACGCCGCCGGTAAGTGGCATCTCGCCCCGATGGAAGAAACGTCCGCAGCAGGTCCGCATCACAACTGGCCGCTGCAGAAGGGGTTCGACAAGTTCTACGGGTTCTTGCAAGGCGAGACGGACCAGTTCTATCCAGAGCTCACCCGCGACAACACCCACATCGATCCGCCGCGGCGGCCAGAAGACGGATACCACGTCAGCGAGGACATCGTCGATCAGTCGATCGGCTGGATCAGCGACCTGACGTCCGTTCGTCCCGATCGACCGTTCTTCTTGTACCTCGCATTCGGTGCGATGCACGCGCCACATCATTCACCGCAGCAGTACCGCGATCGATGGAAGGGCAAGTTCGACCAGGGTTACGAAGTGTTACGCGATCGCTGGTTCGCCCGACAGATCGAACTCGGTGTGGTCAGCGCCGACACGACCCTCGCTCCCCTGAATCCGGGTGTGCCTGCGTGGAACGATCTGACCGAGAACCAGAAGAAGTTTTCGTGCCGACTGCAAGAGGCGTTCGCCGCGATGCTCGAGCACACCGACGACCAGATCGGTCGTCTCGTGGAGTACCTGCGCGAACGCGGCCAACTCGACAACACCGTCTTGATGGTCATGTCCGACAACGGCGCCAGCCGCGAAGGCGGGCCGTTCGGGGTGATGGACGAGTTCAGTTTCTTCAACGGCAACTTTGAAAACATCGACCAGTTGGTCGAGACCAGGCTCGACGACATCGGCGGTCCACACTCGCACAGCAACTATCCGTGGGGCTGGGCGCAGGCTGGCAACTCGCCGTTGCGCTGGTACAAGCAGAACACCTATGGCGGCGGCGTGCGCGACCCACTCGTCATTCACTGGCCAGCGGTTATCAACGGCGCCGCAGCGGGCGAGATTCGTCGGCAGTTCTGTCACGCCGTGGACATCATGCCCACGATCCTGAACATCACCGGCGCACCTGCGCCCGACTCTTTCAACGGTCATCAGCAAATGCCGATGCATGGCCGCACCATGACCAGGACCTTCACCGACGCTGCGGCACCGGCGCCGCGCAGCGTGCAGTACTTCGAACAAATGGGACACCGCGGCATCTACAGCGACGGCTGGAAGGCCACCACGTATCACGAACAGGGTCACCCGTTCGAGGACGACGTGTGGGGCCTGTATCACCTCGATTCCGATTTCTCGGAGTGCCATGACCTCGCTGCCGAGCAGCCCACCAAGCTACGCGAACTGGTCGATCTGTGGTGGACCGAAGCTGGCGACAAAGGCGTTCTTCCGCTCGACGATCGCACACTCGAACTGTTCGGCGGTACGCCTCGGCCAGCTACCCCACACGCTCGTTCGACCTACGTGTATGTCCCGCCTCTGTCGCACATACCATCCGACGCCTCACCACCGCTCGGCGGACGAGCCTGGACTATTACTGCTGACATCACGGTCACCGCAGACCCAGTGCAGGGCGTGATCTACGCGCGTGGCACGCACGGCGTGGGGCACAGTTTCTTCGTGCTCGACGACAAGTTGCAGTTCGACTACAACGCTCTCGGGGCGCACCAGCGCGCCGTGGCACCACTGGCGTTGGCGCCCGGTCGTCATGCCCTGACGGCACGCTTCGAGCGTGA